>JAGWTK010000680.1 GCA_028876035.1 Bacteroidota bacterium | reverse complement strand
GAAAAAGTCCGTACAATTTGGAACCCGCCACCATAGCATACATTGAATCAGCCTGTACATTCCATTTTTCTTCGCTGCTCCAGAGCGGACTGAAGCCGTTGTTGTCGTACACGGTGGCTAACCATTCAGGGTGCAAAACATTTACTGAATCGTTCAGCTTACCCTTGTTTTCAGTAATATATTTAACAGTACTTTCAACCAGTTCTTTTACTTTCTCGTCTATTTTTTCTGGTTGCTTCACCACCACTACCTCCGGTGGCTTCTGTTGTTCCTGCGCATTATTGCAGGCAACCAGGCATTGCAGGCCGAAGGAGAGCAAAAAAAACAGGGGCAACTGGGGAAGGGGGTGCCGTTTAATCATATTATAATGTAAAAAGATAGTGTATTTTCGAAAAAAACAAATTTTACCGATGAATTTCTGCGGGCAAAAATATCTTTTATCAACAATAGTGCTCATTTGTGCGGCCATCAGCAGTTCGGCGCAAACGGTGAGTCCACCGCTGAGCAAGTACGGTGTACCCGTTATCAAAGAATATGATATGTATGCGGCAACCGTGAAGGCCGACAGTAATAAACAAATGATCGAACTCAAGTCGATTATTCCCAATATCGTGTACGATCTGCGTTATGCCACGAATAAGAATTTCATGCGGCAGAACATGTACCCCGGCAAAACGAACTACACGTATATGCGACTGCCCGCCGCCAGGGCTTTGGCACTGGTGCAAAAAGATCTTAATGAGCGCGGCATGGGTTTGAAGATTTTTGATGCATACCGTCCATATTCTGTTACAGAACGATTCTGGGAACTGGTATTGAATGAAAAGTATGTGGCCGATCCTAAAAAGGCAAGCGGACATAACCGCGGGCTCGCCGCGGATCTCACCGTCATCTACCTGCACAATGGAAAAGAATTGCAGATGCCGACAGGGTTCGACAATTTCAGCGATACCGCCCACCACAGCTTTATGAACCTGCCCTTTGATGCCCTGCAAAACCGCAAAATGCTGAAAGATGTGATGGAGAAATATGGTTTCAAACTCTTCGACACCGAATGGTGGCATTATTCCTGGCCCGATGAAAAGAACTACTTCGAAGCGATGGATATACCGTTTGCTGATTTTAAGAACGGCGATAAGAAGAAATAGACCTGCTTTTAAAGACCTTCATCCATGATAAAAAAATGCTTTTGCCTGCTGGCCATTGCCTGCTCCACGACTTCTTTGTTCAGTCAAACCAACCAGGAATATGTAGAAGTCATCGCCAGCGATACCATTTCTTTCGCACCCGATCACTTCCTGTTCAGCGCTCATCTCGGTACAGAAGAAGTTATTGCATTACAGCAGGGAGATTCGGGCATTGCTACCCGACCTGCCGAACTGTTTCGAAAAATGCTCGCTGACACCCGTTCATTGATTCGATCGATGAAAATTGACACCGTTGCAATGAATGTGGATTATGTTACAAGAAATTACGCTTACCAGGCAACCATCATTCTTTCATTCAACAATGTTGAGAAACTTAGAAAATTCGTTGGGGAAGCGCGCGAAATAAAAGGCCTTAGCGGATTTGTTTTCAATAAAACTTCTGTGAATACAGCGGAATACCGGAAAAAACTAACGGAGAAATTACTGACAAAAGCAAGGGCAGACGCGGAGGCAATTGCATTGGCCTCGGGCAAGCGAATAACGGGTTTATTGTCCGTAGCAGATGACACAGCAACGGCCGGGGAAGCAGAATCCGTCGTTCCCGGCTGGCGGGCGATCGCACCACGCAGGTATTTTGATTTTACTTACCCTGGCAGCACAGACGTAAACATCCTTTTATCAAGAAGCTTTCGTGTGCGCTATGCCTGGAAATAGCATTGGATTTA
>JAGWTK010000121.1 GCA_028876035.1 Bacteroidota bacterium | reverse complement strand
CAGGCGGTCACTGCCGCATACGAATCGCCCGAGTACGTGCGCTGGCAGGATGGCATCACTGTAGCAACCAGCGCAGGCAAAAAAGAAATCGATGTAAGGGCCATGCCCGTAGACCTTGATTTTACCAGCGCTATGCACATGACCGTACTGGCCGGGCGGGATTTCCAGTCAACCGATTTCGGCATGATGGACACCAGTGCAAACAGTGCACATTTCCACCAGCCCTTTCTCATCAATGAAAGCCTGGCAAAAAAAATTGGCTGGACGCCGCAGGAAGCCATCGGTAAACAAATTGAAAAGGGGCTACCTGGTCCCGTGCTGGGCGTCGTAAAAGATTTTAATTATTCAAGTTTGCATGACCCTATTGGTCCTATGGTGATCTTCCTGGGCCGCGATTTCGCGCAGCAGTGGATACTACGCATAAAAGGCAACGATGTACGGGGAACCATCCAACAACTCGAACAACAATGGAAGGTGTTGGCGGCTTCACGTCCGTTTAATTACCATTTCCTGGATGAATCTTATGATCATTTATACGAGACCGAACAACGCTCAGCCCTCTTGTTTACGCTGGCAGGTGGACTCGCGATCTTCCTTGCCTGTATGGGTATCTTTGGCTTGTCGGCTATCACAATAGCAAAAAAAACCAAAGAGCTGGGCATACGGAAAGTACTCGGTGCGGGTATTACGGATATAGCGTTTTTATTCGCCAAACAATTTTTGCAACTGGCAGCCATCGCCGTGCTGATTGCGTTGCCGGTAGCCTGGTGGTTTTCCAACGCCTGGCTGCGCGATTTCGCCTACCGCATCCAACCTGGCATTGTGCCGGCTGTTGCTGTTACCCTACTGGCTTTTGCACTGGTGTTGCTAAGCGTGAGTTATCATGTGCTGGTTGCAGCGCGGGCGAATCCGGTGAAGAGTCTCAGGAGTGAGTAGTCTTTAGTCGGTAGTCCTTAGTCGATAGTCAACAGCCGGCAATTCATCGTTCTTTGTTCATAGTTCAAGGTCAAAAACCGCTGAGCACTTTGCCCCGAACGATTGGTAACGGCTAATGGCTAATAGCCAACACCCAACGGCCAGGAGCCGCTCTCACAACCGAACAGTTATTGTCCGATTTCGAACACTGAAAGGGAACGCTGAGGAACAAGACATTAAAAACCACAACCTTACAAGCTGGCACACAGTTGGAAACATTGCGGAAACAAGATGGATATTTGAACAAAAGAATTGGCTATGATTGAATTGAAACATATCTCCAAATGGGTAAATGTGGGCGGAACCCGTGTGTTCCTGCTGAAAGACATCAACCTAACCATTAAAGAAGGTGAATTTGTGTCCATCATGGGTCCGTCCGGCAGCGGGAAGTCGACCTTGCTGAATGTCATCGGCATGCTGGACGATGCCAACGAAGGTGAATACCATTTTCTCCATGAATCAGTGCATGCACTCAAAGAAAAAGCACGTTCCGCCCTCTATAAGCAATACATAGGGTTTGTGTTCCAGGCCTACCACCTGATCGACGAACTCACGGTGTATGAAAATATTGAAACACCGCTTATCTACAAAGACATCAAATCATCCGAACGGAAAGCACTGGTGGCAGACATCCTCGATCGCTTCAACATAGTAGGCAAAAAGGATCTTTTCCCGACCCAGTTATCGGGCGGACAACAGCAGTTGGTAGGCATTGCACGTGCATTAATCGCGAAGCCAAAATTATTGCTGGCAGATGAACCCACCGGTAATCTGAACAGCAAACAAGGCGAAGAAATCATGGAATTGTTTGCCCAGCTCAACAAAGAAGGCGTTACCGTCATCCAGGTGACCCATTCAGAAAAGAATGCTGCCTATGGATCACGCATCGTCCATCTCCTGGACGCACGCATTGATGAATCGATACAAGCCTAAACAATGAAACACCTCCTGTATTTTTTCCTGGTCGCCATCTTCCTTTTTACCAACAATGCCTGGTCACAAACGCCCGCCCATAGTGTATCGCTAAAGGAGGCTATTGAAACAGCATTTGCCAATAACCTTACCGTACAACAAAGCGGCTTTACCGCCGAAGCAGCGGGCGTGAACGCACAACAGGCGAAGGGTAATCTTGTACCCCGGTTGGGTGGCAACATCAATCATTACCTGAACCAGGGACGCAGCATCGACCCGGCCAGCAATGGCTATATCAACCAGCAAAATACCACCGCGAATTACAGTCTCAATACCGATGTAACGCTGTTTAATGGATTTCTCCTGATGAATTCCCTCCGCAAAAGCCAGCTCACCTACGCCGCCACTAAAATGGAAGAACAACAGGCAAAAGACAAACTTATGCTGGACGTGGTACTGGCCTATCTCCAATTGCTTTCGAATACCGATTTGCTGGAGCAGGCCAGAAGGCAGGCAGAGGTGAGCCGTCAGCAGGTGGAGCGACTGGTCATCATGAACCGCGAGGGTGCCATTAAGCCGTCTGATCTTTCCGATTTGCGCGGACAGTACGCCAACGATCAATTATCGTTGGTCAATGCACAAAATGCGCTTGACCAATCCCGTTATACGCTGGCGCAACTGATGAATGTTCCGTATGACAAAACATTAACGGTGATGCCGGTGAGTGCTGACCAATTCGATACCCAATACGGCAACTCGCCCGACAGCATTTACCAGGCGGCGCTGGAACAACTCGCGGTGGTAAAAGCAGCAGACCTGCGCAACCAGGCACAGGAAAAAGCGGTCCGGGCTGCCAAGGGCTATTTCTACCCAAGCCTGGGTTTTGGCGCGGGCCTTAATACGAACTATTCAAGTCTGGCTACCGACGCCAACAGTCGGAAGATTCCCTACGACAACCAGCTTAAAAATAACTATGGCACCTATATCGGGGCATCTATCAGCATTCCCATCCTGAACAATTTCAAATACCGCAGCCAGGTGGCACTTGCAAAGATTGATTATAAAAACACAAAGGCCATCGCACAAACCACGCGGATCCAGTTGCACCAGAATATTGAAAAGGATTATTTCAACATGCAGGCCTCCCTCGACAAGTACAAAATCCTCAACGATCAAAGTGATGCCTTTGCCGAATCCTTTCATGCCGCCGAAGCAAGATTCAATGCGGGTGTGGGTAGTTCTGTTGAATACCTCGCTGCCAAAAACAACCTCGACCGCGCTCGTACCAACCAAATTGTGAGCCGCTACGAGTATTTGCTAAGGATAAAAATCCTCGATTATTATCAAGGAAAACAGCTTTGGTAATGTGCCAATCTGAAAATCTGCTAATGTGCTAATTGGGATCGCTGGCATGGCAGGTCCCTTCTCTTTTCCGCAGCTTGGGAAGTAAGAAATTAGCAAATTAGTGTGCAAGTATGCAAATTGGGATCACCGGTAACGCTGGTTCCACCTTTTTTCGGCGACTCGCCCTGGAACAAATTAGCCACGACTGCATTAGACATCAGCGATAGAAAAGTGCTAATGTGTTAACTAGTAGCCTGCATCTTTTGACGTTTGTAACACCTGGGTATCTAGATACTAAGTACTTGGTACTCGATACTCAACCAGAGCGGAAGACGGGACTCGAACCCGCTACCTACAGCTTGGGAAGCTGTCGCTCTACCAGGTGAGCTACTTCCGCTTTTACTGCTAATGTAAAGAAATATATGCGATGCCGCGACTTGAATAGGTCCGCAGAAATCCGGCGCTGGAGCGATCTTACATCAAAATATCTTACATCTTAAATCGGATCGATATCCGGAATTACCTGCACGCTCCTGAAATTCTTATCCGCATGCATAAGCGCAGTCGACGTGTGGATGAGCTGTTTGGCCTGTTGAATCGTAGCACCATCCCTCGGGAGCTTCAGCATGAGTTCCATCAGGTAGAGATTGCGGACACGGTTGACAACGGGTGGTGCAGGACCAATTAGCCACCCACTCATGTATTGCTTTAACTGATTCGCGAAAAACAAAGCGGCCGATTGCACCGTATTGGCGTCTTTGTGCCGGAAAGTGATATGGATGATGCGGGTAAAGGGCGGGTAAGCGAACTGTTTCCTTGCTTCGATTTCCTCGAGGTAAAAGCCTTTGTAATCGTGTTGCTGCACCTTCAACAATACCGGGTGCTGCGGATTGCGTGTTTGCACCAATACGCCTCCTTGTTTTCCTTTGCGCCCGGCGCGGCCGCTCACCTGTTCCATCAATTGAAACCCGCGTTCATACACCCTGAAATCCGTAAAACCAAGAATCGCATCTGCATCAAGAATGCCCACCAAAGCCACATTATCGAAGTCAAGCCCCTTCACTACCATTTGCGTTCCAACGAGTATGTCTACCCGCTTTTGCTCAAACAGCTGTATCAGCGCGTCGTGCCCGTGCTTGCCTTTGATGCTGTCCGCATCCATGCGTGCAATCTTTGCCTGGGGGAAGATTTCCTGCAATGACTCTTCGATTCTCTCTGTTCCGAAATTCTGTTGGGCGAAAAGGTGGTTGCCGCAAGCTTCACAGGTATGCACCAACGGGTAAACAGTGCCGCAATAATGACAAAGTAATTTCCCCCTGGTTTTATGGTAACTGAGCGACACATCGCATTGTTTGCAATGGGGTATCCAGCCACAGGTTTGGCATACCTGGTAAGGTGAATAGCCCCTCCTGTTCTGAAATAATATTACCTGTTGCCCCGCAGTTAGTGCAGCCTGGATAGCGTCCTGCAATGCGGGTGATACCATTACCTTTTCACGATTGGGCGTTTTCACCTGGCGTGTATCCACCATTTCAATCGCGGGCAGTGGGATATTGCCATAACGTTCGTTGAGTTCTACCAGTCCGTATTTACCCGACTGCGCATTGTAATAACTTTCAACCGATGGACTGGCACTGCCCAACAAGGTTTTTGCGCCAAATAAAGAAGCAAAATACACGGCGGCATCGCGCGCATGGTAACGCGGCGCCGGATCCTGTTGCTTGAAAGAGGTATCGTGTTCTTCGTCGCAGATAACAAGACCAAGTTTATCAAAAGGCAAAAACAAGGCAGAACGCGCGCCAAGGACGATCCGTGCTTCCCCGGTTTTCACTTTATTCCATATTTCCACACGCTCCTGCTGGCTGAACTTAGAATGATAAATGAGGATATAGCCACCAAAATGTATCTGCAAACGGCGTATAACCTGTGCCGTTAGTGCAATCTCCGGAAGCATATACAGCACCTGTTCGCCACGACCAAGCGCTTCCACCATTAATTTAATATAGAGCTGTGTTTTACCGCTGGAAGTGATGCCATGCAGGAGACAAACATTTTTTTCTGACAGGGAAGCCCTTACCTGCCCGAGTGCAATTTGCTGCGCTTCGCTCAGTTCAAAATTTGTATTGATCGCTTTCGGGAGATATTTGATCCGGTCGACGGTTCTTTTTTCCTGGATGAGCACTTGTTTATCAACCAATGATTTTAGCTGCGCTGCGCTGGCGCCGGATTTTTTCAACAAAGCAGCCTGCGTTACTTCACCTTCTGTTTTGGAAATGTGCAGAAAAGACAGCAGCAGTTCCATCTGTTTGGGCGCCCTTCCCCAGTTGTTGAGCAAGTCGCTGAGCGCATCTTCGTCGGCGTACTGCGGGCTGAGGAGAATATAGGTTTCCTTTTTCTCTTTGTACTGGTGTTGCAGTTCCTCCCACACCATGCAAACGCCTTTATCGATGAGGCGCTTGATGACGGGGTAAACATACCGTGCGTCGAGCAACTGCTGAACTTCATTCAGGCGGAGCTCCTTTTTGATCAGCAGCGCTTCTGCTACTACGAACTCGTCGTTGTCAAGCGCACTGAAGTCATCACCTGCTTCTTCATTGTACAGGAGAATGGTTTCGCTGCTCAGTTTGAAATGGGTTGGCAGGGCGGCCTGCATCACTTCACCTTCACTGCACAGGTAGTAGGATGCCATCCATTCCCAGAGTTCCAGCTGGCGCTGGTATACAATGGGTTCCTGGTCCAACACATTCAACAACTCGCGCGGTTCGAAAGCTTCCGGTGCATCCGGGTGGATGCGTTTCACCAGGCCCGCGTACTTTTTGTTGCGCAACATCACTTCTACCCTGGCTCCCACCAGCACTTCTTTTTCCAGGTGCGGTGGAATGGCCCAGGTATAGTTGCGTGGCAGGGCGAGGGGGATGATGACCTCGGCGTAGAAGTTGTGTTTAATTGGAAAAAAAGTGTTTGTATTGGAAGCAGGATTTGACAATCGAATGTTTAAGGTTTAAAGTTTAAAGTTCTTTGATACGATGTCCCGGCACCGGTGCTAGCAGCGTGATATTGTGAAAGAGCGTAGCGCAGCATTAATGATTTTACTTTTTGCATTTTCACTTTTAGCAATTCCACCCGCTATGAAAAAGGAACCAGAACGCTGGGCTATCGACTAAAGACTACCGACTACCGACTAAGGACTAATGACTAAAGACTAAAGACTAATGACTAAGGACTATCGACTAAAGCTTGCTCCATCATCCTGTATACTTTCTCTTTCAACGCGGGCAGATCATCGATGGTTAGTCCGCTTACCGGTACCGGTTCCAGGAAGATAGCCCTGCATTTTCCGGGTGTAAAACTAAAGATAGATCGGTAATGAAGGCGTTGCAGGGTATCGGGAAAAATAACGGGATAAAGTGGTGTTTGTGTCTCTATGGCGATGCGAAAAGCCCCATCGTAAAAGTCTTTCAACGGCGTGTTGCCCATATTAAACGTTCCTTCCGGAAAAATAAAAATTGAAATACCGTTTCGGAGCACCGATTTCAGTTGCACCACACTTTTTTTTCTTTTTTCGGGATCACTGCGGTCGACCAGTATCGCCGCATAGCGGTAGAGAAAACCGAATATGGGCACTTTCGCCAACTCCGCCTTGCCGAGTGCGCGCAGTGGCCGGCGAATGCATTTCACAATCATCGGCACGTCCATGTAGGATATATGGTTGGCGACAAAGATGAATTGTTCAGCGGGCAGAGGCTGTCTCGAGCGCCAGCTAATGGGTGCCCACATGCCAATAAGCAGGAACCAGGCATCGGCCCAGAAACAGCAAACACGGTAGATCCAATTGCCGCCCTTCAGTTTGCCCAGGAAGGCCGCCGGCAAAACGAAAGGGAAAATGATCAGCAGCAGGAGCACAAATAACAGCATCGCATAAACGCTGTATAAAAAGGAAAAGATTGTTCGCATGCGTGCTATTGTTCGTGTTTGTTGTTATCACCCGGACAATGGCATTCAAAATCCTGGTCGAGGTCAATACAGGTGACTACCTTGGTTTTATAATCGCATTGGGCAAATACGATGCGGAGGTGCTGGTGTTCGGGCGAATACCCTTCGAGCGCGTAGGTGGGACAAGGCCGGCCGGTGGCTTCACTTTTCCGGTAGTTGATTTCACCGTTTTGGAGAATGTATTCCACTTCAGACCGGGTAATGTGCCGGCATTCCATTCGGCATTTCGCATGTTGGGTGTACTCGAGGTAACTCGCCCGGCGATCAAGCCCATTGTTGCGGTTGGTGTTGTCGGTTTCCGAATGGGTCCTGCGCGGGTTGTTATCATTGACCGGCGTCGTCCTGCAACGCTTTATAACCAGGGCGAGGATGACCATGGCAGCGAGGAGCAGGTAAGGAAAAGCTTTTTTCATGTAACGGTGTATTCGGTCAGGAACTACGGAAGCCGAAACCAGTGCAAATGTTGCAGTGAGTGACACAACAAATGTTTGGCTATGGCCCAATGCCCGTCCCAAAAAACAAATCTAAACGCTGGTTATCAGACGCCGAAATCTAAATGGACAGGCCCGGCCAGACCGTGTGACTGCCCATTTTTCACTAATTTTGCGGCCCATGTCGAAGACCGTTGCCTTTCATACGTTGGGCTGTAAGCTGAATTTTTCGGAGACCTCTGCTATTTCGCGGATGCTTGAAAACGAAGGCTTTGAGAAAAGGAATTTTGAAGAGCCCGCCGATGTGTATGTCATCAATACCTGTTCTGTAACCGATAATGCCGACAAAGAATGCCGGCACCTGGTGCGGCGCTTGCAGCGACAGTCGCCCGAAAGCCTGGTGGTCATTACGGGTTGTTATGCCCAGTTGAAACCCGCCGAAATTGCCGCCATTCCCGGCGTTGACCTGGTATTGGGCGCCGCTGAGAAGTTTAATATCGCCCATCACCTGAAAGAACTGAGCAAGGGCGATAGCGCCAAAATATGCAGTTGTGACGTCGACGAGCTGACTGGCTTTGTACCTGGTTATTCCATCAACGACCGCACGCGCACGTTTTTGAAGGTGCAGGATGGATGTGATTACAGCTGTTCTTTCTGCACCATCCCGATGGCAAGGGGAAAAAGCCGGAGCGATAGTATTGCCAACGTGGTAAAAACGGCGCAGGAGCTGGCGGAAAAGGGGGTGAAAGAGATTATTCTTACCGGCGTAAACCTGGGCGATTTTGGAAGAGGAAGCAACGGAATGGAGGAAAAAGAAAATTTCTATGGACTGGTGCAGGCGCTGGAACAGGTGGATGGTATTGAACGGTACCGGATATCGTCGATCGAGCCCAACCTGCTAACCAACGATATCATTGAATTTGTTGCGGCAAGCAGGCGTTTTATGCCGCATTTTCATATTCCGCTGCAGAGCGGGAGCAATAAAATCCTGGGGTTGATGCGCCGCCGTTACCAGCGGGAGTTATATGCCGATCGTGTGCGTTTGATCAAACAATTGATGCCGCATTGTGCGATTGGGGTTGATGTGATCGTTGGATTTCCCGGTGAAACGCAGGCAGATTTTGAAGAGACGCATGCTTTCTTACACGATCTTGATATCTCTTACCTGCACGTGTTTACCTATTCTGAACGCGACCATACCCGGGCACTGGAGATAAAGCCCGTGGTACCGATCAATACCCGCCTTGCCAGGAACAAACAGCTGCGGAACCTATCCTATATGAAGATGCAGTACTTTACGCAGCAGCATATGGGACAGTCGCGCCCCGTTTTATTCGAAGCTTTTTCCAAAAATGAGATGATGGAAGGGTATACCGACAATTACATTCGTGTAACCACACCCCACCGCCCGGAATGGGTAAATAAAATCGTGGATTGGACAATATAATTTTTCCCGATTTACCAAAACATTGGGAAACTTTTTGATGCGCTTTCCCGTTATATAAAAAAAGGAAGACAGACCGTCATGGAGAGAAAGAAGTTCCTGGTAACCATCAGCTTTGAAATCGACGAGGAAATGAATGCGCTGATACCCCGACACCGGAAATACATCAATACGCTTATCAATAAGGAGATCATTGATCACTACGCCGTTTCACTCGAGAGCAAAAAAATCTGGATCACGATCAATGCCGAAGACAAGGCAGCGGTAGATGAATACCTTGCCGCATCACCCCTTTTTAAATATTGGATCTACGATATCGATGAATTGTTTGTCGTGGATGGACTGACCTACCGGTTGCCGCATTTGCAGTTGAATTAGTATCGGGTATCTGGTATCTGGTACAAAGTACAAAGTACATAGTACATAGATACCTCTGTGTAGCAAACGTTCGGGGCGCTTCAGCATCCTGAGAGGTACAGGGTACAGAGTACAGAGTACAAAGTACTTAGTACATAGATACCCCTGTGTAGCAAACGTTCGGGCTTCAGCATCCTGAGAGGTACAGGGTACAGAGTACAGAGTACA
>JAGWTK010000120.1 GCA_028876035.1 Bacteroidota bacterium | reverse complement strand
GTTCACCAGTTTGGTAGTGCCACCCACGGTTTGCCAGTCGAGTGAAAGGCCGATGTTCGACTGCTGCATTTCGTCGTAACTGTTGTAGATGACGATATTGGCGCGGCGCTGGAGCCCATATTCAACAAAACTTTCAATGCCTGGCAATTCTTTTTCGGCCAGCTGAACCGCATATTTGGCCAGTGCTTCGCCGTTTTGTGAATAATAGGCGTTGAAGTTTTCGGTTTGGTAATACGCCCATTTAAACTTTTTATACTGTACCCGGTTTTTCCCAAATTCAGTGTTTCCGATCTGTGCGTTCAAAAAAGAGCAAAGGATAAGTCCCGACGTAAGCAATGCTATTCTCTTCATATTAAAAACTTGCTGTGTCAAACGATTCTGCGGAAATTGCATACCGGATGTTTAGTAATTAAAATTATGCTATTTGGGTGACATCAAATGTAAGGAACGGACGGCAATGAAACCCGCGCCAAACCTCCCGCTGATAGCTTATCCGGCAACATTTTAACCATCAGTAAAGCACATGTTAAGGATTCAATCATTTACTTTCAGTCCAATTGCCGAGAATACATATGTGCTGTCGAACGAAGACGGCGACTGCATCATTATCGATCCCGGTTGTTATTTCGGTAACGAACGGAGTGACCTTGTTTCGTACGTTGAAACCAGTAACCTGCACCCTAAATATTTGTTAAATACCCATTGTCATCTCGACCATGTTTTCGGGAACAAATTCGTATATGAAACCTGGCAGTTAGAACTGCATCTTCATGCCAATGAGCAGGTAGTGTTGGCCCGCGCGCCGGAGGCCGGACTGCGCTGGGGTATGCCTTTTGACAATTATGCTGGTCCGCTGCATTTCATACGTGAGAATGAACCCATCTCGTTGGGTAAAGACATCCTGATCCCTTTGCTGGCACCGGGTCACAGTCCGGGTCATCTTTGCTTTTACTGCGCCGCGCAGGGTTTTGTTATTGGGGGAGATGTATTATTCCGGATGAGCGTTGGGCGGACGGACCTGCCGGGAGGCAACCATGAGCAGCTGATGCAGAGTATTCGCGAGCAGTTGTTTGTGTTGCCCGATGAAACCCTGGTGTATCCCGGTCATGGCGAACCGACGACTATCGGGTTTGAAAAACGAAACAATCCATTTTTGCAGGGCTAAGCAACGTTTTCTGCAGAATGCTGGTCATTTGAGCAATAATGCGCTATTACTACGCTATAGTCATCGGGCTGCTGCTGGCAGGGTTCGCCTGCGAGAAGAAGGATCGTATCTGCTGCGCCTTACCGCCGGTGGAAATGGTCAGGACCCAAACGCAGTGTGACGATGTATGGGGCTATGGCAGCACCGATGAGGAGACACTTAGCAGGTTAAAAACCTATCTCGCTGCAAAAAATATCCAGTTGGAGCGGTCCGCCCTGGTAGCAGCCCCTGCCGATCCCCAATGCAAGGCCTGCCCCTGTTCCAAGGGATTTGTATTTGATGTGTGGGCCAATGCGAAGTATATCGATAGCCTGAAAGGGTTGGGCTTCTCTATTAAGTAATGGCCTTGTACTAACGGATGTATTTTCCTACCACCGGCAATTTCTGAAATTCTTTTTTCTCCACTTTTAAGACAAAGGCGACGAAGGCGGAGAGCAATAGCAGTCCGGATACAACCGATACCAGGAAAGAAGTACTTACACTGCGAATGCCGCTGTGCACAAAGAACAGCAGTACAACAATCACGATATAGGCCAGCAGCTTTTTCCAGGCATAGGGGACGAAATAGTGTTTTTGTCCCATTACGTACGACAGCACCATCATGGTTCCGTAACAAAGAAAAGTGGCCCAGGCGCAGGCCATATAGCTGAACAGGGGAACGAAAAAATAATTCACTACGAGGGTGATTACAGCACCGGCCACGGTAATCCAGGCGCCAATCATGGTTTTGTTGGTGATTTTATACCAGATGGAAAGATTGTAGTAGATGCCAAGGAACATGTTGGCGAGCAGCAGGATGGGTACCACTTTCAATCCCACATACATCTTCGGGTTGCGGATGAATTCTTTCCAGATATCCAGGAAGAGGGCGACTACGAGGAACATCACGCAAACGGTGATGACAAAGAATTTCATCACGCGGGCGTATATGCGCTGGGCGTTTTCGCCGCTGGCCTGTTTGAAGAAAAAAGGTTCTGCCCCCATCCGGAAGGCCTGGATAAACAGGGTGATGAGAATGGATAGTTTGTAATTGGCACTATAGATACCCACTTCTGCATGTTTGGCTGTTTCGGTTGCAGCGGGTGCCCACCAGCCTAGCATGATCCGGTCGAAGGTTTCATTGATCACACCACCAAAGCCTACGATCAGTAACGGTAGTGTATACACGATCATTTCTTTCCACAGTACATTATCAAAAACCCATTTGAAAGCAGTAAACTCTTTCCATAGCAGGATCAGGGTCGTGATCGAGGCTACCAGGTTGGCAATAATCAGGTAGCCTACACCATAATCTTTATTATAGAAGAGGCGCAGGATGCTGTTGGGGTTGTTTTTGATGATGGCCGGACAAGCAGAGATCAGAAAAATGGTAACGCCGATGTTCACGAGGATGCTACTGATGCGCACCATGGCAAATTTTACCGGTCTGCCTTCCTGCCGGAGTTTGGCTAGCGGAACCACGGCCAGGGTGTCGAAACCAATAATAATAGCACCGAGCGTAATGTATTCGGGGTGTTCTTTGATGGAAATGAGCTGTGCGATCGGATGGCTGCCCAGGACAATCAGGGCAGTTAGTACGAAGGTGCTGCAGATCAGCGATACGCTGGCCGTGTTGTGGATGGTATCCTTGTATTCTTCCCGGTGAATAAAGCGGAAATAGGCGGTTTCCATGCCGTAGGTAAAAATGACCATCAGGAACGGTAATACCGAGTATACCAGGCTGTACTCACCGTATTCCGCACCGGTCAGTACCTTTGTGAGATAGGGTGTGAGCAGGTAGTTGAGCAGCCTTGAAATGATGGTGCTACCGCCATACCACAGTGTTTGTCCTGCCAATTTTTTGATGCCACTCAACTGAACAAATTGATTTTGGCAAATGTAGTTTTTTTGCGTTGCTGCGGTTTGTTTTTAACTTCATTTATTGTGCAACGGAAAACCCTTTCTTTTCATCTTGCAATAAACCAAAACAGTATATGAAACAATTATCCATCCTGCTCGCCGTCCTGTTTTTGTCGTTCGCAGGGTTTGCCCAGCCCCAGGCTACGGAGGGTACCGCCGAATTCCAGAAGACCACGCAGCCCGCGGCTGTCATCGAACTTCCCTATGCAGAAAACGTGGTAGAAAAGGCCATTGCCGATTACATGATGAAGAAAGGCAGCAAGGGCAACGATTCAAAAGGATTTAAGACCTTCCGCGGCTACAAACTGCGCGACAGCCAGGATTATACCAGCGATCTGTATTTCAAGATCGATCGCAAAAGCCGTAAAGAAAAAGATGTTACTGTAGTATCGCTGGTAGTGGGTAAGAACGGCGAAGATGTGAAAGCCAGGGTAGCACCCGACAACAGCAGCCTGGATGGCGCGAAAGACCTGCTCAACGATATGGTGCCTTCCATTGACGCCTACAACCTCGAAGTACAGATCCAGGACCAGGAAGATGTGTTGAAGAAATCACAGAAGAAATACGACGGACTGGTGGATGATCAAAAAGACTATGAAAAAAAGATCAAAAACCTGCAGGATAAACTCGAAGAAAACAAGAAAGACCAGGAAAAGCAATCAGATGAAGTAAAGAAGCAGCAGTCGATTCTGGATACGCTGAAGGGCAAAAGAAAAGGTTCTTGAGTTGTAAGTGGTAAGTAATAAGTTTTAAGTCTTTTCGATCGGACGTTGGGGGAGCGGTAAGGGGCGAGGGGTAAGAGGTAGGAGGCGGAAGCAAATTCAAAATGCAAAAGTCAAAATATACTTCCGGTCAGATCTGCCAGGAGCCAGCAGCTAGCAGCCAAAAGCTAAGAGCTAGCAGCTAGTAGCCAGAAGCCAACAGCTAACAGCAAACAGCCAACGCCTAATGATTTATCACCGTATCCACCGCAAACATACCCGAATAATTTTCTGAAATATCTTTTGCAAGCAGGCCCGGACTGGTACAAGTTGGGGTCTGCTTTATTTTTACCTGGTGGGGATTGTAGAACCAGGCATTTACATTGGCACTGATTTCAAGTTTGCTTTTCTGGTTGGGGGTATTGGTGATCTGCAGCGTTTGTCCGAATGGAAACAGTAAGGTTGGTTTACGAAGCGCGCTGTTGACACCGCGGAAGCCGGTGATGCTGTAGTCAAAGCTGTTTCCGGCACCTCTTCCCTGTAAGCGTGCGAGTACATAGCCGGTGGCCGTGTCGATAAACATACCTTTTGCGGGATCAAGGGCGCCTGTGTGCGGTGCCTTGAGGGTGCCGGTACTATCTACCCCGATCATGAATGAAATGCGGTTGTACGTAAAAGGCGATGCCAGGAGTTTTACATCCCAGGTAGTGGAATCGGCCGCGTCAACAAGAAAATATTTGTCGGGATTCAGATGGTAGACCCGGCTGCTGTCGGTATTTATCAAATCTACCCGGCAGATATAGAATTTAAAGGCAGAAACGGAAAAGGATTCTTTCCAGAAGTTCTGGTAGCTGGAATCGAAATGAAGATCTTCGGTATCTGCGACAGGGCGGAAGTGCAGGATAAGGTTGAAGCTGTCTTCCTTTACTACCGGTTTTGTATACCCGCTGGCGCTGTACTCTTTGGCACATCCGCCGCAGACCAACGAGATGATGCCGGCGATAACGGCAGCAGTTAACAGAAGGTGATTTTTCATGTATGGATACTTTATGACCCGGGCGCTTGCTTTCCGAAAGCCGGCCCCTAATACCGGATTTTTTGCCGCCCTTTTTTCGTATCGCTGTTTCGCTTCTTGGCCTCGATTCTTTTTTCTTTAGCGACTTTGGAAGGGCGGGTGGCGATCCTCGACTTCTTCTTCACCAGGGCTGCCCGCAACAATTCATTCATTTTTTTCACCACTTCTTCCTTGTTCGCGAGCTGGGTGCGGTGCGCCTGGCTCCTAACCTGCAAAAACCCTTCCGAATTGATGCGGTTGGCGAGCTTTTGCAGCAATAATTCTTTTTGTTCCGCAGATAATAAAGCAGAACCCGATACGTTGAAGCTGCCCTCCGCCGCGGTTTCCACTTTGTTTACGTTTTGTCCGCCCTTACCACCACTCCGGAATGTCTTGAAAATTATCTCTGCTGAAACGTCGATCATATCCTTTAATATTGTGTGTATCAGTAAATTTACGCCCAATCACCACACATGAGAGCAGTTATTCAGCGGGTCAGTTCCGCTTCTGTAACTATCAACGAACAAGTGCGTTCCGCCATCGGGCCGGGCCTACTGGTTTTACTGGGTATTGAAGACGCCGATACCGAAGAAGATATTGCCTGGCTGAGTGGCAAAATCACCGGGCTACGCATTTTCGATGACGAGAACGGGGTGATGAACCTGGATATCAAACAAACCGGTGGCGATATCCTGCTGGTGAGCCAGTTTACCCTGCATGCAGCTACTAAAAAAGGCAACCGTCCCTCCTATATCCGTGCATCCAAGCCACCCATTGCGATTCCATTGTATGAGAAAATGATCCTCCGGCTGCAGGAAGACCTGGGCAAACCCATTGGCACCGGCGAATTTGGGGCAGATATGAAAGTGGCCCTGCTGAACAACGGGCCGGTGACGATTTGGATAGATACAAAGAACCGCGAATGATACTATTCTATTTTACCATTCTCAAAAGGGTAGCATTATGACAATCGAACAGGCCCAGCAGGAAGTTGACCAATGGATTCGAACCACCGGTGTGCGTTACTTCAATGAACTCACCAACCTGGGTATCCTCATGGAAGAAACCGGCGAACTCGCCCGGCTGATGGTGCGTACCTATGGTGAGCAATCCTTTAAAGCATCCGATAAAGGCAAGGAATTGGCGGATGAAATGGCCGATGTGCTCTGGGTGCTTATTTGCCTGGCTAACCAAACCGGTGTAAACCTTACCGAGGCATTGGAGAAGAATTTTGAGAAGAAGAATATCAGGGATGCGGAGCGGCATAGAGAGAACCCTAAGTTGTAAGTAATAAGTTCTACGTTTTATGTCTTTTCGATCGGACGGGAGGCGAGAGGTGGGAGGTAAGAGGTCGGTGTCCAAGGCGCGTAGGCATAGCCTTACGACCAGAGAGCGGTAAATGCAAAAGTCAAAATGCAAAAGTCAAAGCGATCAACGGGAACTTGATAGGCTTGTAGCTTGCGGCCTGCAGCTTGCAGCCAAGGCCGAGTGTCTGCACGCTGACGAACTTTTGGTTCAGTATCCAATACAAATTCACGTAAAGATTCCCGTTTACACGGGAATGACGAAAGCGCCGGTTCAAGGAAAGATGCCTCCCCATGTATCGGGACACGGGAATGACGAAAATAAGTCAACGGCTAACTACAAAAAGCGAACAGCCAGTAGCTGGCAGCTAGCACCCAGTAGCCTATATTTGCAGCTTCTATGGCAAACGATAACAACAGGTTCCAGGCTATCATCGCCCATTGTAAAGAATACGGTTTTATTTTCCCGAGCAGCGAGATCTACGACGGGTTGAGTGCTGTATACGATTATGGCCAGAACGGCAGTGAACTCAAGAAAAATATACGTGACTACTGGTGGAAGAGCATGACCCAGCTGCATGATAATATTGTAGGTATCGACGCTGCGATCTTCATGCATCCCACCACCTGGAAGGCCAGCGGTCACGTGGATAATTTCAGCGACCCGATGATCGACAATAAGGACAGCAAGAAGCGCTACCGGGTCGACCACCTCATTGAAGCCCATGCCGACCTCCTCAAAGAAAAAGGCGAAGCAGGTGCAAAGGAAGCAGAGCAATTGCTGGCCGAGATGGATGCACTGCTGGCCAAAGAAGATTACGCGGGATTAAAGCAACTCATCGACGATAATAAGATCAAGTGCTCGGTAAGTGGTACCGTAAACTGGACCGATATCCGCCAGTTTAACCTGATGTTCTCGACAGAGTTTGGTGCAACGGCTTCCTCCGAAGATGCCGACAGCAAAGTGTACCTCCGTCCCGAAACCGCCCAGGGCATTTTCGTGAACTTTTTGAACGTGCAGAAAACGGGCCGGATGAAGATTCCCTTCGGCATCGCCCAAATCGGTAAGGCCTTCCGGAATGAAATCGTCGCGCGCCAGTTCATATTCCGGATGCGCGAATTTGAACAGATGGAGATGCAGTTTTTTGTGCGCCCCGGCACCGAAGGCGAATGGTACAAGTTCTGGAAAGAAGAACGGTTGAAATGGCACCTCAGCCTGGGTATTGATCCATCAAAATACCGCTACCATGACCATATAAAGCTGGCGCATTATGCCAAGGAAGCTTGCGATATCGAATTCGAATTCCCGATGGGCTTTCGGGAAGTGGAAGGGATTCATTCCAGGTCCGACTTTGATCTAAGTCAACACCAGCAGTACAGCAAGAAAAAAATGCAGTACTTCGATAATGATCTTGACGCAAATGGCAAACCGTTTGGCAACTATATTCCGTATGTCATTGAGACGTCGATCGGACTCGACCGCATGTTCCTGCTGATCATGAGCAATGCGTATACGGAGGAAGATCTGAGTACACCGGAGAAAGCCGATAGCCGTGTCGTATTAAAATTTCCTGCAAAGCTGGCGCCGATCAAATTGGCGGTGTTGCCACTGCTCAAGAAAGATGGTTTGCCAGAGATCGCCCGGGAAATCATGAACTCCTGTAAGGGTTCTTTCCGTTGCTTCTATGAGGAAAAGGATGCCATTGGAAAGCGGTATCGCCGGATGGATGCACTCGGTACACCGTTTTGTGTGACAGTAGACCACCAAACGAAAGAAGACAACACGGTAACGGTAAGGCACCGCGACAGTATGCAACAGGAACGGATTCCGATCAGCGCTATCAAAGCGATGGTGGAAGCGCAGCTTTAACAGGAGTTGACTGAAAGTCGCGTAGTTTGCGTCACTAAAAATCGAAAAAATACCTTTTAGATTACAAAATCAAAGTCTAACTTTGATAAAGTGAATGTGCTTGTATCGTTGAACAACAGGTAAAGCCAAAATTCAAAATCCTTATGCTTGCAATTCCAGAGTTAACCCTCAACCTCGTGGTTTTAGCAGTGTTGCTGCTGGCCGCCGTTTCTCTCGGATATTTTGTCGGGCTTGCCAGACTCAGCAAGCAAAAGGCCGCGACCCTCAAACTCGAAGCAGAAATGCTGCAGAGCCACGCGGAAATCCTACAGCTTCAAAAAGAACTCACTGAGAAGGACAACCGACTTTCCAAAACACCCATTGTTTCTATTGTTGAAGGCCAGGATAACCTGGGCGATCAAAATCCATCCGGACGTATCTCCAAAAAGATAGCGGGCGGTGGTAAGGCAAAGCCCTAGGAGTTTTTATAATCGTTTCCCTGTAGTTAAGATATTATTTGGTTGGTATGCATACTACACTGTATGCCAATTTCGTATAATAGTTGATCCAATAACCCTACTGAAAATGATAATCACCCATCCCTGGTTATTCAATGCCATCGTTGCATTGTTCATTGCCTTTACATCCGGCTGGCTGGTTTTTGTGCTCCTCAACCGCCGCCATGATCTGCTCCGCCAAAAAATCTACGAACTCGAAGCCGACAAAGAACTACTCCGGCGCAATCTCCAAAAAATTGAAGAGGAAACGGGCTATCGGAGCGGAACACCCGCGACGGTGATTAGCATTCATCAACAAAAAGTGTTCAATCAAGGGGGGTGAAGAAGTTTAAAGTTTAATGTCTAAAGTTTAAAGTTCTTCCTGTGCGGCTGCATTCGGTTATGCGGTCGTTCTTTCGAAGCGGCTGCGATCTCAAAAGCGTCCTTCCTGCGAAAGCAGGAATCTCTCCCGAAAGTTTAAAAGTTTAAGGGTTTAATGGTTTAAGCGTTCTTCTGTGCGACTGCATTCGTTTATGCGGTCGTTCTTTCGAAGCGTCTGCGCTCTGTAAGGAGCCTTTCTTGCGGAGCGGTATCTGGTATCTCGTATTTGGTATCTGGACGGCAACCGAAATCGCGCGCTGACTTAGCTTAAGACAAATCAAGAAATCAAAAATCCAAAAATCAAGAAATTGAACCAATCCATTCTGTCGTGAACAAACTGAATTTGTCACATTTATCACATTTGTCACATAAGCACATTCGTCCTACATCATCTTCTGAAGTTTCCTCGTCAACAAAAACAGCACCAGCGCTGCCAGTCCGGCCATGAATACAAACAGCATAAAGAAGTCGTGCAGGTTGTGCATCTGGTAGCCAAGCAGGGAAGTGGTTTTACCATTTTCAGGATACAATGAACTTAATACACCGGCTACCTTATTGCCAAAGGCATTCGCGGTAAACCAGATGGCCATGAGCAGGGAGGAGAATTTTAGCGGAGAAAGTTTATTCACGAGCGACATGCCTATCGGCGACAAACAAAGTTCACCCATGGTATGCAATGCGTACATACCCGTGAGCCAGATCATGCTCACTTTCACACCGGGCAATACATTGTCGACCCCTTTTGCAATCCACAAATAACCGAGTGCGAGCAGGAACAAACCCAGCGCCATCTTCGTGGGCGATGCCGGTTCTGCCTTGCCTA
>JAGWTK010000119.1 GCA_028876035.1 Bacteroidota bacterium | reverse complement strand
CTGGGCCTGTGTTAATGCTTTGTATTGGTGCTCCACCAGGTCTACAATTTCTCTGGGCAAGCCGGCAATTTCTTTAATGACGGTCTTGTACCAGTTGCAGATCGTTTTTTCAATGGTTTTTACTGATTCAAGAATTTTAATGGGTGATTTTTTCCCATGGAAAAGATGGTTGCCAATGGGCTCAGCGAGGTGCTGCTGATTCGATTCCTGTATGTTCAGCAAAAGCTGCAGCTGCTGCATGTTGGCTTCGCTTTCGTCGGCCCTTGCCTGGTAAAATTCTTTAAAACTGGGTTCGTTCGTAAGAAAGGCAGCCTGCTCGTACGACATCATACGCTGGTAATTCGCTTCAATAAGAAACTGAATGTTTTTATCGGTTGTTTGTTGGAACTGCATACAAAAAGATTTAGGTATGTTTCAAACAAACAGGATAAATACCATGCCAGCGGGCCAGCTAAGCGAAGATGTGCCGGCTACGCGTATTGATTGTGGAAACCAGTGGAGATAGTTCTACAGTCCGGTCACGCATTTCATAAAAATGGTATCAGGCCAGCGGCGCTACAGGGCTACGGTGCAGCGATCCCAGCAACTTTAGTTGCAAACCAGCGGCACGCAGGCCGTTTAGCTGGTATGAGACCATGGCGTTCAAGTCTTCGTAGAACGGCACTTCTTTGATGAATCGCTGGTAGGCGTTCACCAGTCGTTGTTCCTGTAAACGGCAGAAGTGAATGATGCCGGCTTCGTCCATAACGGCGGGCGTAGCAGCCAGCACTGCTTTAGCGGTGCGTTTGGCCAACGATACCGGCGTGCGAAGATAGCAGGAGAGTTCCGTTGCATACTGGTTGGCCTGTTGTGCCAGCGACAACACCGTGCAACGGAGTGTATGGTCGCTGATTAACCCCGCTACTGATTCAAGCGTTTTCTTTTCATTGATCAGCATTTCGTAAAGACGACTGAGACGTTTCTGGTTGGGCGTCGCGGACGCAATCATGCCGGAAGGAGTCATAGTAATGAATTTTAATGGTGATACAATTCGTTTTCACGGCAGGGGACAGAAGTGGAAGTCAATCGAAGAATGGGCTTGTGCAGGACGGCAGGCAACGGGGACGTTCGAATGTGAACACTACTAATATACACTTTTTCCGTCTTGTGCCCGCTGGTTACGGATGCCGGGAGCGGAATTTTTTTTGGGTGTTTCGACAGCGAATGAATCAGGGAAGTACGGCTGGCAGGCGGACAAAAAACGCACTCCCTTTCCCGGGTTCACTTTCAAGAGCAAGGTTTCCGCCATGAAGCCTAACTATTTCCTTTACAAAAAATAAACCCAGTCCAAATCCTTTTTCACCGCGTACCCCATTTTCTGGAGAACGATAAAATCGCTCAAATATTTTGGACTGCTCCCCAACGGGGATACCAATGCCCTGGTCGCTCACGGTTAGCCTGCACTCATTTTGCAATAGTTCAAGGGTGATATCCACCGGGCGGTCATCGGGGGAAAATTTCAATGCGTTGTTTACAAGGTTGATGATTACTTGTTCAAGTTTATTCCGGTCAGCCATCACGCTGACGACATTGGCCACCGTCAGCCTGATGTTGCGCCCGGGATTAACAAACTGCAAATCCCGCACTACTTCCTGCAGGAGACTGTCCATAGAAACGGCTTCCGGCGTAAAGCCGGTATTACCCTGCCCTAACTCGGCATCTTCGAGTAAACTGCGTACCAATGCCGATAATCGATCAATCTGGTAATGGAGACGACACAAAGAATCGCGTAGCAGGCTTTCGGCTGGAGCTTTGCCCGCACGTAACATGGAAAGTAACAATTGGGCGTAGCCTTTGGCGGTGGTTACCGGTGTTTTCAGTTCGTGACTAACCATAGCGATATAATCGATACGATCTTTTACGGCATGAGCCGCCGCGAGATGGAGAATGACCAGTTGTTGTGCGCCCAATAAATTACCGGGTAACGGTAACACCACTGCCGTACACGAAAAAAGTTGGTGATCTTTTGCGACGATTTGCATTTCAGCGCCTGTTGGTGGAATGGCAGCCCCGGCAGGAGGAATAACGGACGGTTCCAATTTGCGCAGCAGCCCGGCGGCTGCCTGGTCCTGGATTTCTTCTTTATTAAAACCGCTAATGTGTAAAAATGCGGGGTTGGCATAGTCAACACGAGCCTCGTCTTTTGTTGAAAGAAGGAGTATAGGATTATCCGCCTGCACAACCAGGTAGGTAAGTGCGGGTGGGAGGTCCGTTGGTGTCCAATCCTGAGAAGAAAATAGCTGGTCCGCGGCGTCAGGTTGCATCATGTATTCTTCTTAACCAGTGTACACAGCTACCCCTGTTTGGAATAGCCGAAGCATTATTGCAAGTATAAAATTACGTCCACAAGCTCAACGATTATTGAATTAGCGCGCCTGCCCGGAATCCATTTCATTTTTGATGCATAGTTTTTTGGCTTCCATGCTATTGCCCTGTTAAATTCATACGGTGTTTGAAAATCTTGTCATCCTTTCCAAAAATTATACAACAACGATTTTATCAGTTTTTAATATTTTCGGGTCTTTAAGCCCGGCAATATGAAATTGTATATAAAGAATATGGCCTGTGAGAGCTGTAAAGTGGTGGTAAAGGAGGAGCTCGAAGCGATTGGTGCAAACCCTGTAAAAGTAGAGTTGGGCGAGGCCGAGGTGAAACAGGCATTGAGTGAGAAAAAGCAAAAGGAGTTTGCCAGCGCGATTAAAAAGGCCGGACTGGAACTCGTTC
The DNA here is from genome assembly GCA_028876035.1 of Bacteroidota bacterium. Classification (GTDB taxonomy): domain Bacteria; phylum Bacteroidota; class Bacteroidia; order Chitinophagales; family Chitinophagaceae; genus JACMLD01. Next base: position 6,998 of record JAGWTK010000119.1, on the reverse strand, counting down.
AGTCGAAAGAAGGCATTATGGCCGATAAAATAAAAGCTGCCATTGCCGACTATATTGCCCATAAAAAAAGCATCCGTGTGAACATGTCGGATTACCTGAGTCGCAAGCTTAAAATGGACTACTCTTATCTTTCTTCTTATTTCTCTGCGATGCAGGCATCTACCGTAGAACAGTATGCGATTTCTTTGCGCATTGAAAAAGTAAAGGAATTGCTGGTGCTTGAAGGATTAACACTAACCGAGATTGCAAAAAAGCTGGACTACAGCAGCGTGTCGCACTTGTCGAAACAGTTTCGGCAGGTGACGGGTTTGGCTGCTTCTCATTTTAAAAAGCTTCGGTTGGTAAGAAGTACGATTCAGAGTTTATAGTGCTGCAGATGCCAGTATGCAATACCTCTTCCTGCAAAAAAGGCGAGGTCGGTTGGTTTCCTGAGTCTTTGGATAGAATGCGCTTACAGCGTTTAACTGATTTCTACTAAGGCTGATAGTCACCGATAATGGTTCCGTTCATATTTCCTTCCTCGTCGCCGTCCAGGTATTGCCGTAGTTTGTCGAGCTTGTTCGTATTAATTAAGTCTACCCCGCAATTCCTTAGCAGTGCCCATACTTCCTGTTTTTCCGGCGATGCCCAGAGCCGCACTTTGAGTCCGATCCGATGGGCGTTGTCTACCAGCAACTTTAACCGGGCGAGTTCAAAACCTGTAACCGGGCCGCGGCCCTTCCAGCTCAAAAGATTGGAATAGCGGCAACTGGCCATTAAGAAAAGCGATGGATTGGTTTGTCCGGGTTTCATCAACCGTAAATCGCCATCGGCAAAAACAAACCGTTCATTGCCTGTAGAGAGTTGCTGCAGTGGCCGGTGGCCTGTTATCACAAGGGTGAGTTCGCGAAACACAACGCGGCCATTTTCACAGGAAGATAAGAAAGGTTTATAGCGGGTGATGAGTGTGTTGAGCATGTGATAGGTGCGTACGCTGCGTGACTTGAAATCGATGGTAAGTACAATCGAGTCGATGGCCTCCCGGCAATGGCTCCGTTCGCGCAGGCGGTTGGCAATAGGCTCCAGGTAGAGGCTTTCGAGCGTGCGTGAACTTTTCAGAAACAGGGGCAGATGTCCCACCCGCAACTGGTGCCGGCGAAGGTATACATCTGCTTCTACATGGGTGAAGCCACGATCGAGTGCATCGAATAAAGGGCGTTTGTGCCAGTAATCGTTGTGTGCAAATCCGTTCAGCAAGACTTTCTCCTGCGCAAGTGAGGTGCAGGGTGACAAGGCAATAAATAAAACGGCCAGGTATAGGCAATGAAGGCAGCGGCTTTGTTGCATTTCAAGTGGTACGCGAATAAAACGCATTGGGGGAAGTTTCCGTATGCCCGGTCAATGAAATAACGATGAAATAACACCAGTGGCCCCTGGATAGCAGCAACTGTTCATCTGGTTGACGCGCATTAAAACGGTCACGCTGAGGGCCAGGGATCGCTTTTCCCGTGCATCAGTCTGTATCTGCCCTGGCTAACCTGCCTATCTTCCCCGCATTTTATTCAAATACTACTACCATGAAACGAAATGAGTTTGCTGCCTGTATTCTACGAGAAGACGCGGCACAAGTTTTACAGCTATTGAAAGACACACTTACAGCCCGTCATTATTCTCCCAGAACGGTTTGTAATTATGCAAGAGAGATTCGGTACCTCTTTGGATGCTACAGCCAGCTCCCAGTCGATTCCATTGGTGAAGAGCAGGTAGTTGCTTATCTGAATTATATTATCCGGGAACATTTGGTAGGGAGGGATAAATGCAGGCAAGTAGTACAGGCCTGCAGTTTCCTGTATAAAAATATTCTGTCCGCACCGTTTACGATTCCATCTCATTTGTACCCCAGGCCTCAGCATCGATTGCCAAATATTTTGAATATTGACCAGGTGGCAGCACTGCTATCCTGCGTTAAAAACATAAAGCACAAAATGATCATCTCCTTGTTTTATGGAAGCGGACTGAGGGTGTCGGAATTGTGCAATCTCCGGCTGCGGGATATCGATCCAGCGGCATCGCAGATAAAAGTTGTAGCGGGGAAAGGATGCAAAGACCGGTTTACGATTCTCCCGCAACACCTGCTTGAAGAGCTCAATGTTTATTGCATGAAGTACAAACCGCAGGAATTTTTATTTGAAGGGACGAAAGCCGGGTTGGCGCTAACGATTCGTACCGTACAGCACTTGGTGCAAAAGTATATCCGGAAAATGGGATGGCAGGGCTTTCATTATTCATGCCGCACATTCCGCCATTCTTTTGCCACCCACCTGTTGGAAAGTGGCACCAATGTAGTAACCATTAAAGAACTGCTGGGGCATGCACACCTCAGTACAACCATGGTCTATTTTCATATTTGCCATGCAAGCAGAATGAATGTTGTTTCTCCGTTCGATAGAATTCAGCCGGCCACTACTACTGATTCCAGGGCCCATGCCGTGAGGGAGCTGGAACAATTCGTACGGTGCAGCATGCGGTCCGGAGCACAATTGAGACTTTGGAATTAAAACCGTCCGTTAGTGTAGTGCCGACAACAACGCTGCGCGGTGCAGGTTGTCTGTTGACTGTAAAATTTTCGCTTTGAGTTTCGGATTGTAATTGGGATGCGCCTGCAAAAATGTTTCAACGATTTTCCAGGCAGCAGGTGACTGGTAGTTGCCAAAAATAGATCCTAGCCAGTTCTGCGGAAAGAAGATATCACCGGTTTGCTGAATTGTTTCGAGCATGTTGAGCGACTCGGGCAGGTGTTTTTCGAATGTATGCTGACGAAGCGGATGGTTGAGATACGATAATGCTGAACCGACCCAGGCTTCTTTTCTGCGGTTGTTCAGATCATGCAAACTTTCAAAAAACTGGTCCCGCAGCAGTGAATCGGGTGAAAGTGCTGGCATCAGGAATAACAACCTGGCTTTTCTATCGGGGTTGCTGATTCTTTCAACTTGTTCCCGGACGAATGTATTGGCGGTATCTGCACGAAGTGCGAGTGCACAGGCCAGCGAAGTGTAGTCATCTTCCGACAATTTAATTCCTTCGGGTGGCTGCTTTTGTTGCCAGATATTTTTCAGTTTGTTAAATGCCGCACTGCTGGTAAAGATCCCGCTGAATGCCTGGAACAGGATTTTTTTATTGTTTGTTTCTTTTTGTCGTTCCATAGCCAACCATAAAGTCTGCTCCAATGCGGTACCGAGGATTTCGCGCTTAGCCGGTGGAAGGAATTGCCAGAACAGGTGACTGCAATACCCGGCAATCAGGCGGAGGTTGAGTTCATTGGTTTCCCTAACCAGGCCTTTGCTCAAAAATTGGATCAGCATCTCAGCCGAAAGTTTGCTGCCCGCAAGCATATTTTCATAGGCGTTGATATAGGCAGCGGCCCGTTGTACCGGGTTTTGAAGTGTATATATTCTATCACTCACAAATGCAGGGAAGAGTCCGTACCCTTCTCCGCCGCTATTGAAAAGAATGGCATCCGGGCGTTTAGACAGGGGTACTGTAAGTTCGCCTGTGTTCATTGTTACCTGCTTTGTTTGACTACTATCTCCATATAGCAGTGCAATCTCAAATTGCTGTGGCCAGTTGGCAGGTGCACCGTTTTCTGCATTTTGTTGTATCGTCAATACGTTGTTAATGATTTGATAGCTGAATACGGGTCGGCCGGGGCGGTAGGCCCAAACTTTGTTCCATTGGAGGAGATCGGCGGTGGTATGATGTGCGAGGATTCCGATCAGATCATCCCAGGTTGCATTGCTGTACCGGTAACGGGCGAGGTATTCGCGCACGCCGGCCTGGAAGGGTTTTTCGCCCATCAGCAATTCCAGTTGGCGCATCATGATGGGTGCTTTGTGGTAGATAATGTTTCCGTACATCGTACCTGCTTCCTGCAGGTTGTCGAGTTGTTGCCGGATGGGATTGGCCCCCGGTGTACGATCAATACCGAAAGCAGCGGGTGTATGATCGAGCAAAAACTTTTGGTTGAATGTTTCCCTTCCCATCAACTGGCCACTGACTTTGTCGGCCATAAAATTGGCGAACACTTCTTTCATCCACACGTCGTTGAACCATTGCATGGTCACCAGGTCGCCAAACCACATGTGGGCGGTTTCATGCGCAATGACGCTGCTGCGTGCGATTAGCTGGTCTTTAGTTGCCGTACCGTCGAGAAAAAGACCCGGTGCATTGTACTGTACCACGCCGGGATGTTCCATGCCGCCAAACTGGAAAGCAGGGATCGCAACAAAGCCCACCTTTTGAAAGGGGAAGGGTATGCCGGTCCAACCAGATAAGAACTGTATCGCTTCGCGGTGCAACCTGAATACAGAATCCACACTTCGGGCGATTTTTGCGCTGTCGTTTTCCCGGTAGAGGAAGCGCATGCCTCCTTGCTCAGCGACAGCATATTCCCCGGCAGTGAAAGAAAATAGGTAGGTGGGCAGGGTATCGCTGGGTGCGAATTGGTAATAGGTGGAGGTTTCCGTCGATGAGGAATCTTTCAGAACGGCGTTCGCGAGGGCCTGCCATCCTTTGGGAACCAGCAGGCTTAGGTTAAAAACGGCTTTCAGATCAGGTTGGTCGAAGCAGGGAAACACCGTACGGGCGCGATCCGGTACAAAAAGCGCATACAGGTAATCGTTATTCCGGTTCAGGGATTCGTTGCCGGCGATGAATCCGATGCGAATCCGGTTCGTGCCTTTTTGTAATAACGACGGGGCGATCAGAATATGTTCCTGCCGATGTATGATGGCAGCCGGTTTATCATTCACTTGTAACGACAAAAGATGATCAGACGCCTGCTTAAAGTCGATCGCCAGGCTGTTGGCAACAGCGTTTACCAACGTAAATGCGATTGTTTCATTTGCGCTGATGGCTTTTTCTTTTTCAGCAGGAATGGTAAATTGGAGTGTATAGATGGGTTGTTGAATTGATTTTTTCCTGGCTCCTGCCAATGTTGCCGATACGCCGGTTTCGGGGGCCTGGGCGCACAGTGAAGTACAAACAAAGATGGATACACACAGCAGGGACAGGGAACGAGGCAGCATGGATTATTTTTATGGTATAGCCTTAAAGTTAGGCGATTGTCGCTTATTTCGTTGATCACCGTGTTTGCCTGCGTCGCGGGAAAAGATGCTTTCCTTTAATAACATGAAGCGATACCCGGCGCTTTTTTCTCCAGGGAGTACACAACCATTTCTTTTCTAACATGGAAGCCCAGCCGCTGGTACACGCTGATGGCGCTGGTGTTGTCGGGGTATACATGAAGAAAGGGGATACGTCCGGCGCTATGCACCATCGCTAATTGTTGCTGTAACAACCTCCCGGCGTATCCCTTGCCGGTATGATTGGGATGGGTGCAAACGGCACTCAACTCTGTATAATGAAAAGGCTGGAGCCGATGACCGGCCATGGCAACAAGCTGACCATCGCGGATGATTCCTTCATAATTCCCAAACTCAATAGTGCGGCTGAAAAATGGTCCTGGTTTGGTTAGTTCTGTCAGTTTCAGCATGGCGGGAATGTGCTCGTCGCCTAGCGGGACTATCTCCGCATCTTTTGGTGCCAGGTCTCCGGGTTGTTCGTGTATCATTTGGAAAAGTGCTCTTTCCAGCTTTATTTCCCAGCAACCAGGCGGAATAATTTTTTCTTCCGTGAATAGAATTACACGTGTGGGCGGAGAGAAGAATGTGCCAAGCTGTAGGAGGTTTTCGGCGTTGTATGTTTCCATGCCGGCGAACCAGCCGATATCGCGCCGGAAATATTTTGCTACCTGATTTCCTTCCGACATATGTCGGTTTGTTGTAATCAATGCATTCCAAATAGGATTGTCGAGCGGGTGAAAAGCTGTTTCGGCCACGATTGATGGAAACAATGTTGAGCTGCAAAGGTAGGTTGGTGTGCCTGATTTCGATAGCAGGAACCTGACTACTCCAGATTTTTGAATGCGGATGCAACTGCGTCGAAGGATTCTTTTGGATCCCAGCGCATATCGGGAAAACGTAAACCTTGTCTGTCGTCATATACTTTCACTATACCATAGCTGGTCATGTCCAGATCCAACAACGGATCTTCCCGGAAGGGTAAATGGTAGGATGCAAAGCAGGTAAGAAAAACCGCATCCATGTTTGCTTTCTGAAAAGTTTCCAGCGATTCGAGCATATACCTGACCTGCTCGCCTTCGTCTCTTTTTAAAGGTTCTTTCAGTTGTATGGGCCTGCCATCTTTCCATTCTACCATCCAGATTCCCTGTCCGGCATTGGCAGCCGCTCTTTCGTAACTGCCGCAGCCAAATTCTGTAATAGCTGCAGGCTTGCCCTGGCTTGCAAAATTGATCATGGCCTGTTCGTATATAGCTGCATTTGCCGCAGTTTTATAAGCACCGTCTGTTGCGATGATATCGAACAGACTCCAGTCGACCGACTCGAAAGGTAAACTCGCGTAGCTGATCTTTCCATGGAAACGCTCGCGGATAAGGGGTATGGTTCGGTTAAAAAAATCGGCAATAGCAGCGCGCATGGAAGGCATTTTCGTCCGCAGTTGCAGCGGGTCTTTCAACGATGCGACACGGTCATTGAACGAATCGCCGGAGAAAAATCCTTTTGTTGTCAGACTTATCTCAGACCCTGTTAGAAACACAATGGAAGCACCGGAAGCCCGGATCTTTTCAGCTCTGGTGGCAGCATCCAGCAGAAAATTTTGCAGTTCCTGAATATCTAAATCACAAGTAAATGGACAATACCAAACTTCCAGCCCAGCGCTGGCTGCCAGGATTGCTGTTTTCTCCAACCTGTCCGCATCACCACCGGTTATCCTAACAGCGTTGCAATGCAGGTGATCTTTGATGATTTCCATCTCCCTGGCGATCGTTGTTTCATCGAACAGCTCTTTGGTCGTCACTCCATTGTTGATAAACCCTGTATCATAAGTAACGCCTCTTATTCTCATTGTAAACTTTTGTTTTTGTCACAGTTTATTTTGAC
>JAGWTK010000679.1 GCA_028876035.1 Bacteroidota bacterium | reverse complement strand
AGCACTTCCAGAAGATGAAGGCAAGTATGCCAACGATAAGGACAAAGACGACCGGTTCAAAGCCTGGTTGAAAGCACTGCGCAATGACCTTTATCTCGACGAAACGGTTAACGTGATGAACGATATGGTGAACCTGCACAATATGGCGGTTGCAAAAACCAATGGTGGAGAGAAGAAACCATTTTGATAGAAGCAATAAAGCATTCAGATAGAAATGGTCCGCAATTGCGGACCATTTTTTATTCGTTAAGCCAGTTTTCCCGGATTTTAATGACCCGTAATTAGTCAAAGGAAACGCATTCTTTCAGCTCCTTCTCTGTGTAAGCTACGTTATATTGCTTCAGTACATCATCGGGTACGCCTTTCCATTGGTTGGGTGTGTTCCCTACATAACCGAGGTCTTTAAAACCCATTTTAGTGGTATAGAACCCGGTGGCAGTGAGGTCGCGCATTTTATTGAAAAACGCTACACCAGGTCCTAGTTCGGGTTTATCTTTTGCCCGCTCGGGATAAGCGATCATTTCAACCATTTCAATCTGCTGGTCGTGGCTGCAATCTTTGAACGCCTTTTCGTACCGTTTCATGCACTGCATATCTAACCATCGCAAACCACCGCGCATGGGCGTCTGGTGATAAGGCATATCCTTCACAATAAACTCGATAAAGGCCGGCACACCCGCCTCGCTCGCGCTGCCACTAACATCATCCTTTGGAATGATAATATCCGCCAAAACGGTGATCGTCGCCATTTCATCATCAGTAAAAAACTTTTGCGCCATCAGTTTACGATAGTCGGCCACTTCCTGCGGCGTGCGATCGTAATTCAATCCGGCTTCCGGTTCGGCAGCGGGTTCTACTTTTGTTTCCGGGTTCTTACAAGCCTCTACCAGCACACTGGTAGAAACCGTGCCCATAATCAGGGCTTTGATGGATTTTCTTCTGTCCATAGTAAATCAGTTATACAGTTTTTTGCTGGTTGGGTTAAATATTGTTTTTCTTAAGCTCATCCACGATGTACTCAGATGCACGCATGCTGAGCGCAAGGATGGTCCAGGTAATATTTTTATCGGCCTGGCTCACAAACTGAGCGCCGTCGACCACAAACAAATTCTTACAATCATGTGCCTGGCTCCATTTGTTCAGCGCAGATTTTTTGGGATCATTACCCATTCTTGCCGTACCCGCTTCATGGATGATCTTACCCGGACTTTCCAGTCCCCATTGGTTATGCTCGCCGTCGTCATCTCCCCAGGTAATCACTGCCCCCATTTCATGCATAATTTCGCGGAAAGTTTCTTTCATGTGTTTGGCCTGTTTCACTTCATGTTCACTCCATTTCACATTGAACCGCAACACAGGAATACCAAACTTGTCTACTACATTCGGATCTATTTCGCAGTAGTTGCTTTCGAGTGCGATGGCTTCTCCACGACCCGCCATACCCACGCCGGCGCCCCAGAAATAACGGATATCTTCCTTTAATGAAGCGCCATAACCGCCGGCTTCTTTTTTCTTTCCGGCAACGGCGTATTTACCATTCATCCGTTCGATACCCATACCAATTCCATAACCCGGCATGCCCATGCCACCGCCGTACTCAATATGGTATCCTCTCGGGAAATCAAGCTTCTTATTATCCAGCCACCAGGGTGAATAAACGTGCATGCCTCCCACCCCGTCTTCATTGTAGCGTTTCCGCCCAAACAACGATGGGATATAACCGCCCATGCCGGCACCAGTTGAATCATGCAGGTATTTACCCACCACATTGCTGCTGTTGGCAAGACCGTTGGGGTGCCGCGGGGATTTTGAGTTCAGCAAAAGCCGGGCAGATTCACAGGCACTCGCTGCAACGATTACCACTTTACCTTCTACCTGGTATTCCTGGAAATCAT
>JAGWTK010000678.1 GCA_028876035.1 Bacteroidota bacterium | reverse complement strand
TCTATTTCATTACCGGCCCGGATTATATGACATTCCGCGACAGGCAGCAGGAAATCAATTTTGCGCTTTTTAACGCATTTGATAAAGAAAGAATCAACTTCGCTTATCCCACACAGACAGTTATAATAGAGAAACATGCCGGCAATGCCAATTTTATCGGCGATCGGGCTGTTACATCCCGGCAATGATTATTACTGAATAGAATGAACCCTGATCATGTTCAACAAGTCTTTGCCAGGTTTTCAATGCACCCAGAAAAAAATGTTGCGATCATTATAGAGAAAATTGAAATAGTTGTGGAATTCCGTCACACCAACCTTTGGGTATCCATTTTGACATTTTTATCGCTATAGTGGGTGTGCAGGTAAATTCTGCTGCTGCTATCCTATTTGCATTGCAGATTTTACTCCTTATTGGCGCAAGTATGGGCCCGGGACTGGTTATAGGAATTGGGAGACTATCATTCCCGGGGAAATCTATTTTTTAATTAAGCGATGGCCCGCCTCCTCCGATCGCGGGCTCCTGGTATAGACTTATTCAAATTGCGTTCTATTTCTCTCCTTTCTTCAGAAATCCTAGCAGACCTGAAAAATAAGTTGCCTGATCGTCGTACATGCTCATGTGACTACCATTTGGGCAAAGAAGGAAATCAGCACCGGGAATTTGCTGGCTCATCCATTCCATGTATTTCGGATCCATAGTATCGTGCATGCCGCCAATAACCAGGGTAGGCACTTTGATATCCTTTAATTGAGCGCTTACGTCCCAATTCGTGAGTTTACCCGAGATACCGAATTCACTGGGCCCCTGCATTATGGTATACAGTACATTGTTCAATTTCGACATAGATCGGGCGATGGGTTCCGGCCATTCCGGCGTGCGGATGATGTGCTGGCTATAATAATATTGCTTCAACAGGCGCATATAGGTAGGATTCTCCACATCGCCTTTCTTTTCCAGGGTTCTGATGGTATCGAGTACGGCCGGGGGCATTTGTTTGGCCAGAACGGAATCGGCATACTTTCCATAGGCCGGGCAACTCGCCATCATGTTAGAGATAATCAGTCCTTTTAGGTTGGCCTGGTATTTCAGCGCATACTGCATGGCAAGAATACCGCCCCAGGAATGTCCGAGCAGATAGAAATTGTCCTTGTTCAACCCGAGCGCTGTGCGCACTTGTTCAACTTCTTCCGCGTAACGCGCGAGATCATACAAGGATGTGTCTTTCGGATTATCGGAATTGCCGCAGGCCAGCTGATCATAGTAGATGAACTCGATGCCTTCCTTTGGTAAAAAACTTTCAAAGCATTCGAAATATTCGTGGGTGGCACCCGGACCGCCATTCAGCAGCAAAATTTTTACAGACGGATTGTTGCCAAAACGTTTGGTCCACACGTTGAAGGTTCCTTTCGGTGTTTTGATGGGTATCACTTTCACCCCACCGGTTTGAACACTGTCTGTATCGGGAACAAAATAATCTGCCGTCGTTTTCTTGTCTTCGGTCTTTTCAGCAGCCTGGTTACAGGCAGATAACAAAAGAATTAGCATCGAAACGATGGAAAGACTCAGGGGTTTCATATTTATTTGTTTAAATGGTGGGCTATCCAAATGTAAGCCGCAATGGGTAAATTTTTTGCAAGCCTTTAGGAAAATGGCGTTAAACGAAAGCAGTTTAAACGGGTCTCAATTGCTCACCTGAAAGAAAACAATATGAAAAAGTACCTGTTTCCTTTTATAGCTGCGCTGGGTTTGCTATCCCTGGTTTCCTGTGCACCCACCTACGTGGTGCGCGAGCGTCCCCGAGAAGTAGTCTATTTCCGTCCCGCTGCTCCGAGCCCGGTACATGTTTGGGTAGGTGGCGACTGGATCTGGCGTGGTGGTCGTTATGAATGGCGCGAAGGTCA
>JAGWTK010000677.1 GCA_028876035.1 Bacteroidota bacterium | reverse complement strand
AGCATGGCTGAGGCAGTTGTCAGAGGCTGAGCAAGCCGGTTTTGTAGAGGGTGCTGACAGGTTTGTTGTACCAGAAAAGCTCAAAGTCTTCAAGGCCGGCTGCTTCATAACTGGCGCGCAATTCGCCCAGGGTTAGCAGTTTTTTATTGCTGACCAGGAGCCGGTCGAATTGTGAACGTAGCCACTCCCCCTGTGCAGCGGGCAATTGAATCTTTATTTGGTCGCGGCTGGAAGCAAAATGAATCAGGAGCATGTCACGCTGCTGTCCGTTTTTTGATTGTACAAAGCGGCTGCTCGTTGGCTTAACACCCAGCCAAACCAATTTAGTGGCAGGATTGTACACGGCCGGTGCGTCTGCCAGAGCCTTCTGGATATAGTCGGGTGCTACTTTTGTTTTAGGCGTTTTGAAGTCGAACCATTTGTGCAGCGGATCCTGCAGGCAGCGGCCATGGAGGTAATTGTGCAAAGATTTACGAAGGCCGAAAGCAAACTGCGTATGTTCAGTACCGGTAGGATCGAGGTGCTCGAGGTCGTTATTGGCAAATAGCCCGGGCGCATCGGTTTTTCGCTCCACTTTGTATTGGGCGGGGTCGAGTCCAACCGGGCTATGTGCTGTCATGGTAAACAGGTGCCAGAAAGCCGACTGCAGTACGCCCGCTGCAAACATTTGTCGCACCATCTCCAGTGAATCGATGGTTTCCTGTGCGGTTTGCGTGGGAAAACCATACATCAGGTAGGCATGGACCATAATGCCTGCTTCAGTAAAATGCCGGTTTACCTGCGCGACCTGTTCTACGGTAATCCCTTTTTGGATCAGCTTCAGTAACCGGTCGGACGCCACTTCCAATCCGCCCGATACCGCAATACAGCCGGATGCCTTCAGCAATAAGCAAAGATCGCGGGTAAAGCTTTTTTCAAACCGGATATTGGTCCACCAGGACACCACCAGCCCCCTGCGCAGGATTTCCAGCGCCAGCGAGCGCATCAACGCCGGCGGCGCAGCCTCGTCTACAAAATGAAATCCTGTTTCGCCGGTTTGACTGATAATGGCCTCCATCCGATCGCAGATCTGTGCCGCCGCAATGGGTTCGTACAAGCGGATATAATCGAGAGAAATATCGCAAAACGTGCATTTCCCCCAGTAGCAACCATGCGCCATCGTTAGCTTGTTCCAGCGTCCATTACTCCAAAGGCTGTGCATGGGATTTACAACTTCAATGGCAGAAATGTATTCGGTTAATAAAAGGTCGCTGTAATCGGGCGTACCAGTATCGGACTGGCGGTAATCCGGGATGGATGGGTCATTAATATATACCACTTCATTGTTGCGAAGGGTGAGCGTCCGTTTGAGGCGGGTACCTTTGCGATCAGAGTCGATAAAGGCCAGCAGGGCTTCCAGCGGTGCTTCCCCATCATCCAGCGTGATGAAATCAATAAATTCAAACACCCTGGGGTCTTTCAGTGAACGCAGCTCGGTGTTGGGGTACCCGCCGCCCATACAAATTGAAACGCCGGGATAATGTTGTTTGATGTGCGCAGCGCATCGAAAAGCAGCGAACAGGTTACCCGGGAAAGGAACAGAAATAGCTACCAGTTTTGGATGTATTTCGGTCATTCGTTTGTCGAGGAGATTGAGCATACACCCATCCACGAGGCCGGCGGGAGTTTGCAGCGCAGCATACAATTCATCGAAACTGGAAGCAGACCGGCCTAATTTCTCTGCATACCGACTAAAGCCAAAATGCGGATCAATCACTTCATTTATAAAATCCGATAAATCTTCCAAAAACATAGTAGCCAGGAACTTTGCCTTATCACTCATGCCCATGTCTCCAAAGCTTTCCTTTAGTTCATCCACTTGTGCGAAGCGATTTGCTTCAGGAAGAAAGTCGCGGGTGCAGATGCG
>JAGWTK010000676.1 GCA_028876035.1 Bacteroidota bacterium | reverse complement strand
TGTCGACCAGGCCATCCGCCTTGGTAAAGTGCGCCGTTTCGCCGTTGTAGGGCGTGTACCGGTAAAGTCCGTCGTTATAAGTTCCAATCCAGATCGTTCCATGTTTGTCGGCATACAGGCAAACGATGGAAGGATAATCCATCCGCTGGCTGATGGTCACTTGTTCAACCGGGCTATTGTTGTCTTTTTTGGTGAAGACGCCTTTTTTATTGGCGAACCAGATGCGCCCGTCTTTGTCGGAAGTGATGGCTTTTACCGGGTCCTGAAAGGCCGGGGGGATTTCAATAAATTGAAAATGGTTACAATTGGCAAGGCTGAGGGTATTGTCGGACACCATCCAAACCTGTTCATTGCGGTCAAGCAATAACTGTTCAACAGCGGCAATTTTCTTTTCGCCGGCGGGCTTCATTTTATTGAGCGCGGGCAGGCCCGGATGGATCTCCACTACGCCGTTTTCTTCCGTAGCGATGAGGATTTCTTTTTTAGAAACCAGGATGTCATTTACCTGGCCGAAATGCCAGTTGCTGGCTTCCGGCGGGATCTGTATGCTCCCTGTTCGTTTATCGAAATAGCAAATGCCTTTGTCCTGAAGGCCAATCCAGATCTTGCCTGTTGCATCATTGCTGAGACAGCGAACGATATTGTCGGGTAAGCCCTGTGCAGCATTGATAGCGCCGGCTTTCCTGATGCCCTCATTAAACCGGCAACTGGTGATGCCGAGATCGGTGGCCGCCCACAGCGTGCTGTCGTCCTGCCATTCGATATCGTACACTATATTGTCCGACAATCCATCGCTCACATCAAAATGGTACAACAATGTTCCATCATAGCAGTAGAGGCCTTCGCCATAGGTGCTGAACCAGATTCGATGATGCAGGTCCGGGAGGATGCGGGTGATACGCGTAGTGGGATGTTCAGGTGTACGCAGGCGCTTAATGCCGCTGCTGCTGGTATATTCAATGATCCCGTTTTCATGCCCCATCCATAGTACGCCGTCTGAAGTTTCGCCAATTGCCGTAACCTGGTTACTGTCTTTGTCGAGGTACCGGAAATTAATGCCATCATAGCGACAGATACCTATGCTGGTTCCCAGCCAGAGCGGGCCACGGCTTTCCTGGAAAATCGTGAGCAGTTTTGTTCCTTTCTTTTCAATGTCGTAGGTAATGGTCCGGAACAATGGTGCCTGCGCTTGCAGGCAGGAGGATGCCAGCAACAATACAAACGAAAAAAGGTATTTCATCCGGAATTTCACCACAATCGTTATTTTTTAAATCGTATGGAGAGTTCAACGCGGATTTCTTCGGCGATCTTCTCATACACGATTTTGGGGACTTTTATATCATGGTCCTCCAGCTTAACCGTGAACACTGCGTCTACGTCAATGCTATTGTTGTTTACCGTAATGACTCCTTTGATGATCCTTTCTTTTTGAACACCATGAATTGAAAAAACGCCTTTGGCTCTAACGACATAGCTTCCGTTGGTCGCAAAGTCGACCGGGTCAATAAATTTTCCGGAAAAGGAAGCAATGGGCATCTTTTCCGTTTGCATATAATTTTCGTGGAAGTGCTCCCTTTGCAGGTCGCTGTTAAACCCTTTAAAGCTATGGATGTCTACCGCGAAGGCGAATGTATTTTGTGCCCGGTCGATCGCGCCGCGCAGGCGATCGGATTTAGCCCGGATGAGTTCGAGTGGTGCTTCAGACAGGAATGACACTTTACCATGTTCTTCAACCAATGGCGGCAGCGGCTGGTCCTGCAGAACCTTCAATGGATATACCAGCAACCACATGCAGGCGGCCGCCAGGCAAAAAAGTGAATGCATGAACGAATGGGTAGTATAGGTTGGCACTAATATCGAAATATTGTGCAGGATGGTTGGTGACTTATCGCACAGGAAGGCCATTT
>JAGWTK010000118.1 GCA_028876035.1 Bacteroidota bacterium | reverse complement strand
GCTGCCCGTTGCTTCTGAAAAATCAGTAGGCAAAGAAGTTACTTTCAAAGGAAAACAATACAAGGTCGTTAGCATGACAGATGCCATTGCTGCAAAACCTGATGTTGCCATTTTTTCTGCCGGCGGTGGTACTTCAACCGAATGGGCGCCCAAATTTGCTGCAGCAGGTATTACGGTGATCGATAATTCCTCTGCCTGGAGAATGGATCCAACCAAACCGCTCGTGGTGCCTGAAATCAATGCCGATCTGCTCACGGCCAACGATAAGATCATTGCCAATCCCAATTGTTCTACTATCCAGATGGTGGTTGCACTGAACCCGCTTCATAAGAAATACGGCATCAGGCGCGTGGTGGTATCCACCTACCAGAGCGTAACCGGCACCGGCGTAAAAGCAGTTACCCAGCTGATGAACGAAAGAAAAGGTGTACAGGGTGAGATGGCTTACAAGTATCCAATCGATTTAAATGTAATTCCTCAAATCGACGTTTTCCTCGACAATGGATATACCAAGGAAGAGATGAAGATGGTGAACGAAACAAAAAAAATCATGCGCGATGATTCCATTCGTGTTACTGCCACCACGGTGCGCATTCCGGTGATGGGCGGACACAGTGAATCAGTAAACGTAGAGTTTGCCAATAATGTGGATCTGGCGGAAGTGCGCAGCCTGTTGCAATCAGCGCCGGGCGTTGTATTGGTAGACGATCCCTCCACGCAGCAATACCCGATGCCAAAAGATGCGCATGAACGGGATGAAGTATTTGTTGGCCGCCTTCGCTGGGATGAAACACAGCCCAACACGATCAACATGTGGATTGTAAGCGACAACCTGCGTAAAGGAGCGGCAACCAATGCGATTCAGATTGCGGAGTATTTGAATGGAAAAGGACTTCTTTAGTTTGAAGTTCATGGTTCAAAGTTCAAAGTACCTCTGTGCAGCAGCGCACCCATCATTGCAGCTATTTCAGTGGTAAGGGTGGGTAGCTGAATGGTGATGCTGCGAGTACAGACTGTATAATTATTTTTTCTCTGTTTGTTTTTATAGCAGTAAGCAGTACTGCTAACCTGAGCGCCGGTGCGGTTTTCCGTGCCGGCTTTGTTTTTGTTTGAAGGTTTAAGAGTTTAAAAGTTTAAGGTTGCTTCTGTGTAACTACCTGCGTGATACAGCAGCGATCCAAATGCGAAATGGCAGAGGAACCGCAGCGAAAAAAGTAACCAGCAGGTAAAGAGCATTTAAACTTTTAAACCACTATTGTCCGGTTAATTTTTTTGATAGATCGCCTCATAGCCGCCCCGAACGACGCTACTTTTCCCTTTGCCTATTAAAGCCGGGCAGTATCAAGGGTTTCAGCCGACAACTATTTCTACAGTTCAACAAAGCCCACGGAAAAAGAAGGCGGCTTATCGGGGTACTGGTGTCATCGTCCCCAAAGCATGTCCATGCAAGCAGCGACTCGCTGAAACAGTCACCTGATACTAGTTTTCAGCGATCGTGTCAGTTTTTCCCGGA
This sequence comes from Bacteroidota bacterium, assembly GCA_028876035.1. Classification (GTDB taxonomy): domain Bacteria; phylum Bacteroidota; class Bacteroidia; order Chitinophagales; family Chitinophagaceae; genus JACMLD01. The sequence goes on along the minus strand of JAGWTK010000118.1, from coordinate 8,340 downwards.
CACCAATGGTTTAAAACTTTAAGGTTGTTTCTGTGTAACCATCCGCTTGATACGGCAGCGATCGGAATGCGAATAGCAGAGAAACCGCAGCGAAAAAAGTAATCAGCAGGTAAAGAACATTTAAACTATTAAACTTTTAAACCCTTAAACTTATCGTATTTCTTGCTTCACGACGATCTTCTTCACCACCGACCCATCACGTTTTTCCTCATTCGCAACGTGTAAGAGTGTATCCCCCGGCTGGATTTCTCCATAAATTTCCATCTTGCCATCCGACTCACGGCCTGTCTTTACAGTTACCCACTGAAGCTTATTGTCGTGCACGCGGATAACAAAAACCTTTTCCTGCGAATTGACAACGGCAGTCTTTGGAACCAGCAAAGTACTGTCGCCGGCATTGGCAGGTAGGTTTACTTCGGCTATCATGCCGGGCAACAATCGTTTGTCAGTATTATCAATATCCATTTCAATCCGTTCTGCGCGGTACCGCAGGTCCAGTGCACCGGAACTGCGCTTAATAGCTGCGGTGAACTTTTCATTCGGACGACTCTTTACGGTAAAATGAACATTGGTAGTTTTTCCAACAAAAGCAGTCAGCTGCTCCGGTACGGCGACCGCTAATCTCAACTTGCGCTGATCCTGCAATACAAACAATGGCAACTCGGAACCCTTGCCTGCGGGTCCTGCAATGGCGCCGGGGTTTACATTCCGCACACTAATTACACCGCTGAATGGCGCGCGTATGGCGAGGTAGTTACGGGTATCGGCGATCTCGCGGTAGGCAGATTTTGCCGATTCCCACTGGGCATAATCAGCATTTCTTTTTGCATTGGCCTGGTCCAAATCATTCGGGGAGATGGTGCCGGGTGTTTTGCTGGTTTCCAACAGGCGATCGTATTGCGCCTTGCTGGCCGTATAAATGGCTTCCTGTGCTTTCAACCTCGATTCTGCGCCTGCCAGTTGTGAACCCAGTTCAGGGGCTTCCATTTCTGCCAGTAACTGCCCGGCTTTTACTTCCGTTCCAACATCTGCATATACTTTTCTTACAAAGCCATTCGCTTTGGCATAGATATCTACCTGCTGAAAGGGGATCAGTTCTCCCGGGATTTGCATGGCCGACTGCAGTTTCCCTTTCTGTATAACAAAGGCTTCCGTAACTGGCGCTTCTGATACCGGCTTTTCCTTGGAAGGAGCCGCCTCGTCTGCTCCACAGCCCGCAGCGAAAACCATTGCAAAGACTATACTTAATGGCTTATTTATGATGATGTGCTTCATATAAAGAAGGAATATAAAATTTGCTGTCTTTGTCTTCCGGATCAAGTGACACAGAATCGGTGGTGGTTTTTCCCTGCACCCAGGCAAATACCAGCGGAAGTACCAGCAAGGCAGCAAAAGTGGATGCAATCAATCCGCCGATAACAGCCCGGCCTAACGGTGATGCCTGGTCGCCACCTTCTCCCAAACCCAATGCCATCGGTATCATTCCTGTAACCATGGCCACGCTGGTCATCAAAATCGGGCGGATACGCAATGCAGCCGATTCCCTTGCCGACTCGAGTGCATTGCCATTGTGCATGCGCAGGTGTTCGGCATTGGTGATCAGCAGCACCGAATTGGCAATGGACACGCCCACCGACATGATCATTCCCATATAACTCTGCAGGTTCAGGGTGGAACCCGTGAGCAAAAGAAAAACCAATGAACCCAGCAACACAGCCGGTACGGTCGACAGTACCACGAATGAAACTTTGAACGACTGAAAATTGGCCGCCAGCATCAGGAATATAACGGTGATGGCTACCAGCAGTCCGCTTTGCAGACTATCCAATGTATCCGTCAGCACATTGCTGAGTCCTTTTAATTCTACCGTTACACCCTTCGGTAATTCGCCCAATGAACGAATGGCTTTTTGTACATCGGCAGCAGCCGTGCCAAGATCTTTTTTATACAGGTTCGCTGTGACCGACAACTGCGGTAGGGAACCAATATTATCCAGCTCACCAAAGCTGGTATCGCGCCGGAAACTGGCTACATCCGCCAATACCGGTCTCGCATTGTTCTTCAGCACGGGTATCTCGCCCAGGTCCCCGGTATTGGCCATCTTGTTTTCCGGTACTTCCACCTGTACGCTGTAGGCCTGGTTGGCTTTCTCATCGATCCATACATTCTTATCAGTAAACCGCGATGAGGAAGTAGAAGCCGTGAGGGAGCGCGCAATATCAGTTACATCTACCCCGAGCTGCGCCGCTTTGATCCGATCGATATCGATGTCGATGGTCGGATAATTGACTGACTGGCCAATTTGTACGTCGCGCAAATAGGATATTTCCTTCAGCTTTGCCACCATCTTGTTGGCATACTCAAGGTTCAGCTTTTTATTTTTCCCGCTTATTTTTACTTCCACCGGCGTAGGCGAACCCTGGCTGAGGATTTTATCGGTCAGCTCGATCGGTTCAAAGGAGAGACTGAAATCCGGCACCTTTTCAGTTACGGCTTTGCGATAGCGTTCCTTCAGATCGTCGAGGTTTACTTTGTAATTTTCTTTCAGTGCAATTTGCAGCACCGCTTCCTGGGGTCCGCTCATAAATAAATACAACGGACTGCTCGAAAACTGTCCCGGATGTTGTCCAACAAAAGCAGAACTTACGGAGACATTTTCTTTACCTACCATATCATACAGCACATCCATCGCCTTCAACAACTTTTCTTCTGTGCGCTCCAATCGTGTTCCATCCGGGGCCCGGAACCGAACCTGGAACTGGCCCGAATTCACCCGTGGCAATACATCCCGGCCAATACTGCTGATCATCCAAACGACCAGTGCCGAGCTCACTACCAGGTAGGCGGCTGTAATAAGTTTTCGGTAGGGCATGATGCGGTTCAGGAAACGCATATAGCGTGCGCGGAATTTTTCGAACCGCGTCAGCTTGCCACCCTGTCCATGCCCGCCTTCGAGCAAAGTCTTTTTTTGATCCCAGGTATCTTCTTCGGCTGACTCATCCACTTTGTAGTTGGTATAATCCTGCTTCGTCTCGTTTTTCTTTGCACCATGAGGTTTCATGATCCAATTCGCCAGCACCGGTACAAAGGTTTGCGCCAGCAGGTAGGAGGTGATCATGGAAAAGCCAATAGCAAGTGCGAGGGGGAGAAACAAAGACCCGGTAATGCCCGTCATGGTAAAAGCCGGTGCAAATACCGCGAGGATACAAAAAAGAATCAGCAGTTTCGGAAAGGCAATTTCTTTACAGGCATCCCATATGGCCAGTGCTTTTGGTTTGCCCATATCGAGGTGCTGGTGAATGTTTTCAATGGTAACCGTACTCTCATCTACCAGGATACCTATGGCCAGGGAAAGTCCGCTCAGCGTCATGATATTGATCGTCTGGTGAAAGAGCGACAGGAACAGTACGCCGGAAATAATTGAAGTGGGAATGGTGAGTATAACGATCAGGGCGCCGCGCATATCGCCGAGAAAGAGCAATACCATCAGCCCGGTAAGAATAGCACCGATAGCGCCTTCGCTCATCAGGCTTTTCACTGCGTTGATAACATACACAGATTGATCAAATTCATAGGAAAGCTTTACATCGTCGGGTAATAAGGCCTGGAAGCGGGGCAGGGATTTTTTCAGGTTCTGTACGACTTCCCAGGTGGACGCATCGGCAGATTTGGTAATGGGCATGTATACCGATCGCTTCCCGTTCACCAGTGCATAGCTCACCGTAATATCAGCACCATCTTCAACGGTGGCCACATCCCGCATGTATACATTCGGCACACTGCCTTTGAACAGCGGAATGTTTTCAAAATCCTTGAGCGATTTAATGGTCGTGTTCGCAGGCGTGATATAGTTAATGTCGCCAATACGCACATTGCCGGCCGGAGCGGTTTGATTGTTGATCCGGAGCGCTTCTACCACCTGGTCGGGGGTGAGGTTGTGCAGGCGCAATGCTTCGGGGTCAACTTTAATAACAATACTGCGCACGTTGCCGCCAAAGGGCGCGGAGGAAACAAGGCCAGGAATGGACGTGAAGGAAGAACGTACATACACATTCGCCATGTCGAGCAACTCGTTGTTGCTTCGCTTATCACTGCTGAGCACGAGCTGTCCCACGGGTAGGGTAGAGGCATCGAAACGTATAACAAAGGGTGGCTGTGATCCCGGTGGAAAGATGGCCTGGGCACGGTTGGCAAAGGCGCTTACCTCGGCAACGGCCTGCGCCATGTTTACGTTTTCGTAGAAAGTAAGTTTCATGAGGGTGAGGCCCTGTATATTTCGTGTTTCAATACTCTTCACGCCCGATACATACAGCATCAGGTTCACGTATTGCTTTCCGAAAAAAGATTCCATCTGGGCCGGCGAATAGCCGCCGAAAGGATGGGAGAGATAGATCACCGGCAGGTTCATCGCAGGGAAGATGTCGATCTTGATCGTGCGAACGGCTTTGATACCGAAAAAGAACAGTCCGGCCACCAATACCATAATGGTGATCGGTTTTCTTAATGCTGCGCGTATTAGGTTCATACTGCTAATTCACCTGTTTCATGAATAAATCGAAATCGCCGGATGCGGCCGCTTTGAGCAACAGCGCCTGCCAGGTATTGATATAAGCCACACTGATATCGGTTTGAGCCCGGTTAAGCGCAAATAATGCCTGCTGCACATCTACAATATTGGTCAAACCGTTTTTGTACAGTACCGATTTCTGGAGGTAGGCATCCTGCGCCGCTTTGAGTTGACGAGGTGCTTCTTCAATACTTTTGCGACTGATCGCTATTTGCTGATCGGCCAGTATCAGCTGGTCTTTCAGTTGTGTGTCGATCAAATCGTATTCATTCTGGTAAGCGGCCGAGAGGTAGGATTGTGCTTTTACCTGTTGTTTAATTTTGTACGGATTCATCAGGTTCCAGCTGATGCCAATCCCCAACAGGTAGTTATACCGGCTGGGGTTGATACCGTCGAGGTAAGACTTACTATAGCGATCTGTAAAATCAGGGGTGTAATTATAATCAAAGCCAGAGCCCCTGCTTTGAAAAGTGCCAAAGAGATTGAGGCCGGGGTTGATACTTTTGCGGTAGAAGGTTTCGAGGGTACGACTCTGGTTGATGCGCTGGGCAAAGAATTTTACCTGTGGATTGTTTTCTGTTTGGAAACCCGTGGTAAAGATATCCGGTGTCCGGTGCAGAAAGCTGGTATCGAGCAGGAGGGTGGCGGGTAGGCTGTTGAGTAATTGTGCAAGCTGGTTGCTGATGCGCTGCTCGTTGGCAACAGCCTGCAGGTATACCAATCTTGCAGAGGATACTTCTGCGTTGGTGATGGAAGAATCTACTCCTGCCACCAAACCGTTCCTGGCACGTGCCAGCACCGATTGCTGAATAAAACTGACCCGGTCGATATTGGCCTGTGCATTGGCGATAAACTGTTGTGCCGCGAGCAGGTTGAGATAGGTGCCCGCGATTTTAACACCGAGTACAAATTGTTCCTGCAACAGGTTTAATGAATCAAGTTTTACCTGTTCTTTCCCTGCGTTGATGCGTGACCGTAAGCGGCCGAAGGAAACAAATTCCCAGTTCGTGTTGAGCAGGTACACAGCGCCGAAAGCAGCGTTCCAGCTTTGTTTGCTGAAACCCGGTCCGGCCGATGCAATACCGGCAACACCCGCGCTTGGTCCGAACTGACCGTTGATTGTTCCGTAGTCCTGCTGCAGTGCTACATTGATATCGGGCAGGTACTGGTTTTTGATGTTTTCTACCTGCGCCCGCGACGCATTCAGCACGTTTGCCCTTGCCTGTAACAATTGGTAGCCCGACAATCCTTTTTGAACCGCTTCTGAAAGTTTGAGCCGGCTGCTGTCCTGTGCAACAGTAGTAACACCCATGCATAAAAGCAATAACGTAAAAAAGTACCGGGTAAACAGCCGTTGATGAATGAACCCGGATGCCGGGCAATGCGTCGGTGAATGTTGATCCATTTTGTACATCCTTATCAAAGCAGGTAAATGATGCCTGGCAGCGAAGTGTTACAAATGTAAAGAATAGGCATTCACAGCGAACCGGAAAGGAATTGCTTTTTGAAAAGAGCAGGTTATTGTTGCCTTTAAAAATGAAACAGGAGCACTTGGCTCCTGCAGGGGTATCAGCTCAGAAAAATCAGGTTAGTGGTACAATTACAGACAGACAGTTACAGATGGTTTGGACAATATGGTTTCTGAGTACGATTGGAAATTGACAGAATTTGGATGCTTGTTCGTAGCGGAATTGGATAAACCAGGTGCTTTTACAGGATTGGATAGATGGCTTTCAGGAATTGGAAGGTTCGGAATTTTCGAAGGATTGGAGGGTATTTCGAAGGATTGGAGCGGCTTTCGAAGGATTGGATGTGTGCGTTTGACAATACAAAGATGCACCGCGGCCAGGGCTTCTCTAAATTTATTCGGTTTTTGGGCTGGTTGTTTCGATGAATGGAGGGAAAGGGAAGACGAGCTGCTGGCCGCTGGCTACTGGCTACTAGCAGTTCGCTTACAGAGAGCTTGTATGGAGTCAACAGCATTAGACGGCATCCTTGAAGCCTTTCTGCTGGAGGCCACCAACTTGAAGTTCACTTTTTCTATAGCATAGGCCTGTCAACATAGAGAAGACCATCCATTTTTCGGAGCAGCATATGCCAGGAGCCAGTAGCTAGCCGCTAATGACTTCCAGCTACTCCTCCACCGCCCTATTCAAAAACGCCAGCAGCGGCTGCAGGGCTTCAAAACTTTGGAGGGTGATTTTCAGGAGGTCTTTCGACAGCAGTTCTTTGTCGCTGATGGGCCTGGTAGCAATAAAGCTTTTGAGTTTCAGGTAATCACCGGCCGGGTTATCGGCTTCAAATCCCTGGGGTATTTTTTTGAGACTGGTCTCTTCATTTTTGATCAAATCGCCATAACAATCTTTGAATTTTTTAGCAGACAATATCTTCCGGAATTCATCAAAACAATAATCTACCTCTTGCCGGATTTTCTTCAGTTCCGGTGGCATCGGCATCCACAATCCGCCCCCGACAAACGATGCGCCGGGTTGAAAATGGAAATAATAGCCAGCCTGGATCGATTTCTTTCCGCCCTTGCTGATGCTGGCGCCGAAATTGTTTTTGTAGGGAGATTTATCTTTTGAAAACCGAACATCGCGGTTGATTCGAAACATACAGTCCTTTGCTTTCAGCGATGCGATGCCCTCATCTTTTTTTCCGTGCTTGTCAATGACCGCCTGTACAAATTCAGCAAACGCGGTCTTAGATGATTCATACAGACCCCGGTTTTTTTCAAACCAGGGCTTGTTGTTGTTTTTATCCAGGTCCTTCAGAAACTTGACAGCAGCAGCAGGTAACATGAGCTCGTTTTCATGCAAAGATAGTTCCGGGGAAGTTCTAAGTTGTAAGTGGTAAGTCTTTTCGATGGTAAGAGGTAAGGGGTGAGTGACTGGAGGTAAGCGCCAACAGCCAATAGCCAACAGCTAACCTCAACGGTGATCGTCACTCTTGCGAAGGCAGAAGTCCCCTGCGGAGTAGTCTGCACAAAAAATCCATTCTTTCGCAAACGACAAAAGGGCAATACGCTAACAACTAGCAGCCAATAGCCAACGGCCGCCAGCCAGCTTTCCAAAACTAACCCTATCTTCATTGCGTAAATTGACTATAGTATGAGAAATATCCTCCTGGCGGTAACGCTCGCGATTGCATCCGTTGCCAGCGCGCATGCGCAAAAGAAAGAGCACAAGGTTGTATTTGAAATTACAAGCTCTGATACGGCCGACCATCGTACCGTACTGCGGCAGATCAACAACGTGTTGAAAGATGTGCCCAACACGCGCGTTGAAGTCGTGTGCCATGGTGCTGCCATTTTCATGCTGGTAAAAGACAAAACGGTATTGGGAGAGATGATGCAGGACCTCAAGACCAAAAATGTCAGCTTCGCAGCCTGCAACAACTCCATGCGGAAGAACAACCTTACGCCTGATCAACTCGTGCCGGTAGCCAATGTGGTGCCCAACGGGGTCATGGAAGTTGTTACAAAAGAGGAAGAGGGTTGGAGCTATATCAAGGCCGGCCATTAATTTTTTTGAAGGGGCGCGCAAAATCCTGTCCTACCTTCACACAAACATCAGCCTATGGATGTTGAGGTACTCGCCCGCCTTCAGTTTGCTTTTACAGTCGCCTTTCATTATATCTACCCGCCACTGAGTATCGGGCTCGGACTCGTGCTCGTAGTCATGGAAGGCATGTACCTGAAAACCGGGAACAAGGTATATGAACAGATGACCTTGTTCTGGATCCGGATCTTTGCACTGATTTTTTCTATCGGG
>JAGWTK010000675.1 GCA_028876035.1 Bacteroidota bacterium | reverse complement strand
AGGCCTTTCAATGGGGCCCGCTACCAGTTGCGGGAAGAAGAGAATGTACAATGCATATATCCCAAAATGTCGCTCCGCCTTTTGCCTGGCGTAATAAATTTCAAAATTATAGGCCATCGCCTGGAAGGTGTGAAAGGAAAGTCCTAATGGAACTGCGAAATGCCAAAGCGGATGAAAACCTGCCGCGGACGCAAAAAAATGATAATATTTGAACAATCCCAGCAGACCCAGGTTTGCGGCGATACTTATTAAGAGCCACCACTTTCTCCAATTACCCTTTCCCCCTTCTATCTTTATGCCAGCTAAGTAATCAATGACGATGCTGAATGCCAGTACCAGCAGGTATTTGGGAATGAATGCCATGTAAAAGACACAACTTGCAGTCAGCAGGAATATCCAGCGGAAGGCATGTGGCAACAGGAAATAAAATCCGGCCACCAGCGGCAGGAAAATAATATACTGCAGTGAGATAAAGGACATGGCGCGGGAATGGATATTCGAAAATTATTCTTCCCGGCTACCTTTCTCGCCCACAAACCACTGCTCCTTGTTTTTGAAGAGTACATTGAAGGTGGTCAGCGAGCCATAAATCCGGGTGATGTATTGCTGCAGGTTCACTTTTTCTTCGTCCGACAATACCTTGTGTGCATTGAGCTGTTGTTCGAGCACGCGCAGCCGATCGCGCAGCATAACGATTTTGTGAAAGAAAACCTCGATGGGTACTTCTTTTGGTTTCTGCGATTTGTCGGCCGGCTGCAGCAGCATCGTACCGTTTTGCCAGCGGTCGCCCAGCGGCACGAGTTCGGAAGTATCGCTCCACTGTCGAAGTATTTTCAACAACGATTTTTCTACTGCTGCGGTTGTTTCCACTTCCGCAGTTACATTTTCCGGGATGATTTCATCCAGCTTGTCATCTGTTTTATCGACCTCTTTTACGCCATGGTGAATAAAGGAAATAAGGTAAGTCGCATAGCGTACCGCTACGATAACACCCGGTCCGTATTGCGTGTGCTGCAGGCGGGTACCGGGACCAAGGGTGAGTTGCTGATCATTCATACGAGGCAGGTATTTGGTACTTAGTACGCAGTACTAAGGCTTCAATTCAAAAATGAAATTCTACAGGCCGAACCAGTGAGCGTCCTGGGTCTTGGTACTATGTACTTTGTACTCGGTACCCATTTTCACATGTACATATTTACACTTTAGCACATTAGTGTTCTATTGCCGCATACACCAAACTCTTAATCTTCCCGTGCAGCTCGCTATGATAATTGGGATAGATGTTGAGAAAGATTTGTACGCAGATCTTTTCTTTTGGATCCATCCAATAGTTGGAGCTGAACATGCCGCCCCAGCTGAAGGAGCCGGGCGATGCGGGCGTGAAAGCGCTGCTGGCTTCGGTGACCAGTTCAAAACCCAGCCCGAATTTATCGCCGTGGCCGAGTGACAAATCGCCGATCTGGTTGCTGGTCATCTGGCGCACTGCCGTTCGGCTTAGCAGGCGTTTGCCGTTGAGCGTACCCCCATTTAACAACATCTGCATAAACTGCGCATAGTCATAAGCGGTAGAGGAGAGGCCGCCACCACCGGAGAAATAGGTGCCTTCGGTGGCAGGGTAGTCGCGGTAGAAATCGCCGTTGATGCCGATGCGTTCTGCCATCGGTTGCGCATGGTCGGTAGAATCTTCGGTGTAGAGCAGGGCCAGCCGGTTCCATTTTTCTTTGGGCAGGTAAAACCAGGTGTCTTTCATACCGAGCGGGTCGAAAATGCGTGTTTTGAAAAACTTATCGAGCGGCATGCCGGAAACAACTTCCACCAGGTAGCCCAGTACATCGGTGTTGAGGCCGTAGGTAAACTTTTCGCCCGGTTGATGGAAGAGCGGTAATCCGCCCAATATTTTTATTTTATCACCCA
>JAGWTK010000001.1 GCA_028876035.1 Bacteroidota bacterium | reverse complement strand
ATAGGTTTTAGCTGTTAGCTGATAAGTTCTTTGACATCGTGGACTAGAAAATAGTTAGACATCGTGGACAAATTTAGTAGTGTATGCCTTAAATGGACATACATGGCTAAAGAAGAAAAGGTTATTAAGGCGGTGACAGCCTACCGTGCAGGTCAGTCTGTAGCAAGCATTTTGAAGCAGTATAAGTGCAGTAAGAGCTGGCTTTACAAGTGGCTGACGCGTTATAAGGAAAACCCTGATGGCCAGTGGTATCTACAGAAAAGCAGAAAGCCCAAGTCGAGCCGTTCTTTGGTGTCTGAGCAGGACAGAGAAGCTGTGATTGCCGCCAGGCTTTCTTTGGAGAATAAACCTTACAGCCAGAAAGGAGCGATTAGTATTCAATATGAACTGCGGCAACAGCAGGCTACCGTGTTGCCTGTTTGGAAAATCAATAAGATTTTAAAAGGCGCCAACTTAAACCGAAAAGAGCCTAAGGAAAGAAAAAGAACTAATGAATATCCATCTATCGGGATTGTTTTAGATCAGATGGATTTTGTTGGGCCCAGGTATGTGAAAGGTGATGGCAGGTATTATAGTCTCAACATCATCGATACTACAACTCATTTTGTTCATATAAACCCGATACGGGGACGGGATACTGATAATGTGCTTCAGAGTGTCATTCGCTTTTGGCAGCAAAGAGGCCTTCCGGATTATCTTCAAATGGACAACGAGTTAAGCTTCAGGGGAAGCAATCGTCATCCACATAGCTTTAGCAAGCTGATAAGACTGGCATTGAGCCTTCGGGTCACTGTAGTTTTTATACCTATAAAAGAGCCTTGGAGAAACGGAACTATTGAAAAATTCAATGACTCTTTTCAAAAGCGTTTTGTCAGAGGAAAAACCTATACCAGCTTTGAACATTTATTAGTTTGTGCGAGAGAGTTTGAAGACTTTCATAATCAATTCCATCGCTACAATTTGCATAAAAATAAAACCCCCAATGAACTAATCCCGCAGGAATTAACAAGAGATAAGTTGCCCGTTGAGTTCACACCTTCTGATAAACCATTGCCACTGCGACAAGGGAAAATAATTCTGGTTCGTTTCATCAGGAGCGATCTCATTTTAGATGTCTTTGGAGAGCGATTTTTAATGCCAAAACGTTTGGAATACAGCTACATACTGGCATTAATCGATATTGAAACCCAATGCTTGATGGCAATGCGCGACAACAAAATTGAATGGCAAACACATTACCAAATTGATTAGTCCACGATGTCTGGAACTTTGCCACCTTTAGCCGCCCCTATAGGGGCTTTAGTCCACGATGTCAAAGAACTTAAAAGGCCTAAACAGGCAGGTTTTAAAGACCCCCTCTTTAGTCCACGATGTCTAGCTACATTACACTTAGACATTAAACATTCCAACACAAGAATGAAACGGACACAACTTTGCATACTTATCATCATTTTTCTTTCGTTCACCCGGGATGCATTTAACCAATCCTGGATCCGCATCAACCAGCTAGGCTATCCCTGCCAGTCGCCGAAAACGGCCGTGTGGGTGAGCAAAGGAGATCCAATAACGCCTTCGTTTAGTTTGGTGGACAGCAGTACAGGGGCGGTGGTATGGGAAGGAAATATCGGTCGGGTATATGGAAAGTACGGACCATTCTCACAGAACGCTCGGTTGGATTTCAGCCGCTTTACAAAACAAGGTGTTTACCAGCTGCGCTGTGGAAATGCGCAGTCGCCTTATTTCCGGATAGACAACAAAGTGTACGATGGTATGGCCGATTTCCTGCTACGCTATATGCGGCAGCAACGAAGCGGGTTCAATCCTTTCCTCAAGGACTCCTGTCATACCGGTGATGGATATACGATCTACGGTCCCATGCCCGATGGTACACCCATCGATGTATCGGGCGGCTGGCACGATGCCAGTGACTACCTGCAATATGTGACCACCTCTGCCAACGCTACCTATCACCTGCTGGCGGCATGGCGCGACTTTCCGCAGGTGTTCAGCGATCATTTCCAGGCAAACGGACTGGAAGGTTCCAATGGCAAAGCAGATGTAGTTGATGAAGCACGCTGGGGACTGCAATGGTTATTAAAGATGCATCCGCGGGCCGACTGGATGTTTGCACAGCTGGCAGATGACCGCGACCATGCCGGATTTCGGTTACCCAACCACGATAGCGCCGACTATGGCACCGGCCCGGGCAGGAGCCGGCCGGTATATTTTGCCAATGGACTACCGCAGGGCCTGGGAAAATGGAAGAATCAAACCACCGGCACCGCATCGATCGCTGGAAAATTTACCAGCGCCTTTTCATTGGGCGCAAGGCTGTTTGAAAGGACAGACCCAACTTATGCAAGTTTACTCAAAGAAAGCGCTGCCTCGGCCTTTGCGTTGGGTCTGCAGCATCCGGGTGTAGCGCAAACCGCACCCAACAAAGCACCCTACTATTACAACGAAGACAACTGGACCGATGATATGGAACTGGGGGCCGTGAATTTGTTTGCACTTACCCTTGACTCCGCATTGCTTCGACAATCGGTCGCCTACGCTGCGCAGGAACCCGTTACTCCCTGGTTCGGTAGTGATACCATGAAGCACTATCAATGGTATCCTTTTCACAATTTCGGGCACTACGAACTGGCTTTGCAGGATTCCAGGAAAAAAGCATTGCTGCTAAGCTGGTACAAACGCGGCATCGACCTGGTTTGGAACAAAGCAAAGGACAACGCTTTTTACCGGGGTATCCCGTTTATCTGGTGTTCCAATAACCTTACGACCTCCTTTGCGATTCAATGCTATCTCTACCGGACGTTAAGCAAGGATTCAACCTACCTCCCTCTCGAACAAGCATGTTTCGACTGGCTGTTCGGCTGCAATATCTGGGGAAGATCAATGGTAGGTGGTTTGCCGGCAAATGGATCATCTCCCCAACATCCGCATTCATCCTTGTATGTACTCAAGAAGTACAAGCTGGATGGTGGACTCGTCGATGGTCCGGTTTACGGTAGCATTTACAAAAGTCTTATTGGTTTAACACTGTTCGAACCCGATACCCTCGCCGAATTTCAGTCTGACCTTGTAGTATACCATGACGACGCGGGTGATTACAGCACGAATGAACCCACGATGGACGGCACTGCGAGCCTCGTGTACCTGTTGGCCGCAAAACAAGCCAGTGCTGTTCCGGTGCAGCCGGTATTCACCGTTGAAAAAGGAGCCATTACAAGAGGCAAACGGAATGCAAAGCAAATCGCGCTGGTTTTTACGGGAGATGAATTCGGCGACGGCGGCAACTATATTGCCAATGCGCTCAAACAGCAATCCGCTCCTGCTTCTTTCTTCCTCACCGGCAATTTCTACCGAAACCCTTCTTTTGCGGCCCTCCTTCGCCGGTTGAAAAAGGACGGACATTACCTGGGTTCACATTCTGACAAGCATTTGCTGTACTGCGATTGGCAGCAACGCGACAGCTTACTGGTGACAAAGAAAGAATTCAAAGCAGACCTTGAAAAAAGTTATGCGGAGCTAAAAAAGCTCGGGTTCAACAAGACAACAAGCCGATTCTTTCTTCCACCCTATGAATGGTACAACGACAGCATCGCCGCCTGGACGCGCGAGGCGGGTCTGCAGTTGATCAATTTTACCCCGGGTACAAGAAGCAATGCAGATTATACATTCCCCGGGAAAGAAGACAACTATGTCGACAACCAAACCATCTTTCAGTCGGTCCTCGATTACGAAGAAAAAGATCCGGATGGTCTCAATGGATTCATCTTATTAGTTCATATTGGCACCGATTCACGTCGCCCGGAGAAGTTTTACAGCCGTTTACCCGCATTGATCGGCGCGCTCCGGAAAAAAGGATATTCTTTTGTGCGTATCGACCATCTGCTGCGTTAAAATTCTGCATCGCTTTAACAGTGCCGGCCGCAGGCAGTTTGTATCTTTAGCGATATGCAGAAAAGGGTTTGCAAGCAATGGAGTCAGTTGTTTCTTGTTCTGATCCTGGTGATGGGATTGAGACAAGCATCTGCACAAACCCTGCAGTTCGTACATGCAGTAGGCAATGCGCCGCTGGTACTCTTCGACAGTGTTTACTACAACCGCTTTGGTGAACCCTTTGTCGTTAATAAATTCAAATACTATATCTCCGGCATCGAATTAACCGATGACAAACAGTCGACCACTTCCCTTAGTGATAAATATTTCCTGATCAACGAAGAAGACAGTGCATCCAAAATAATCACGCTTCCCATCAAACATAATTTGCGTAAGATTAGTTTTCTGATTGGCGTAGACAGTGCCCGCAATGTAAGCGGTGTGCAAACAGGCAGCCTCGATCCGATGAATGCGATGTTCTGGACCTGGAACAGCGGCTATGTGTTTGCAAAGCTCGAAGGACAAAGCGAGGTATCTCCTGCGCCACAGCATAGTTTTAGCTGGCATGTTGGAGGATTCCGGCAGAAAGAGAACGCACTTCGGCGGATAACACTGGAACTACCGCCTGATGGCAACCTGGATACACTTCGCATAAAAGCTGACTTGTTGCAATGGTTTGATGCGCTTCGCCCGCTGAAGATTGCCATTACACCTGTTTGTCATCAGCCCGGCGAATTGGCAACCCGGCTGGCCGATAACTATGCCCGTATGTTTTCGGTATTACAATGAAAGGACGCATCATCATACTAGTGATATCATTGACACTGGCGGGAATTGCCTGGGTGGACATTGCGTCGAAGCCTAAGCCACTCCCGTTTGTGGTGCCAAAAGGCTGGCCCAAACCCCAATATGATTTTTCAAAAAACCCTTTGACGGATGAAGGATTTGAACTCGGGCGAAAACTTTTTTACGACGAGAAGCTGAGCAAAGACTCTACCATCTCCTGCGCCAGCTGTCACCAGCAGTTTGGCGCCTTTGCAACCTATGATCACAACCTCAGTCACGGTTACAACAATTCCCTCACCACGCGAAATGCACCGTCTTTGCAAAACCTGGCCTGGCAAAAAGCATTTATGTGGGACGGTGGTATAACCCATCTTGATTTGCAACCACTGGCGCCACTGACAGCACCCAATGAAATGGGTGAAACCATTGATCGGGTGATCAAAAAAATAAGTCGGGATACCGCTTACCGGCGTATGTTCAAAGCTGCCTTTGGCAATCAACCCATCAATACAAAACTGACGATGATGGCTTTGAGTCAGTACATGCTGCTACTGGTAAGCAGCAATAGCAAATACGACCAGGTGATGCGTGGCGAAGCAAGTTTTAATTTACCGGAGAAACTGGGCTACGAGATCTTCAACCAGAAATGCACGGGCTGCCACCCCCCACCCTTTTTCACCGATTTTTCCTACCGCAATACGGGGCTGCGCCTGGATACCACACTTAATGATTCAGGTCGCATGAAAATAACACGTGAATCAAAAGATTCGATGGCCTTCAAAGTACCTTCCCTGCGCAACGTGGCGCTGACTTTTCCGTACGGGCACGACGGGAGATTTTTTAGCTTGTACAATGTGTACGATCATTACCGCTCGAAAATGAATGTTTCTAAACAAACGGATTCGCTGCTACAGAAAAAGCTACCCATCAGCAACTACGAAACGGGACAATTAACGGCTTTCCTGCGGACGCTCACGGATAGCAGCTTTATCAAGAATCCAATGTTTGCGCCGCCGGGCTATGATGTAACGCCGGATTTTATGAACCTGCACTAATTTAAGATATAAGATATTTTGATGTGGGATATAAAGACATCACTGATGGCTGATACAGCCGATGTTGATGTATGATATAAGATGTATCGATGTAAGATATATCCTTTCCCAGGGCCCTTCCAAGGGAGATGCTGCGTACCTGCAAGTTGTAAAAAGCTACGAAATAAGCAAAGGCTATGCACCGAAAGATATCTTACATCTTTACATCTTACCTCTTAAATCCTTTACATTCTCAGCACTGCCGTCGGAATGCGATAGTGCGTTCTGGACAACTGCAGGAATCTGCGCGATACGCAGGGGCCATGCAGCGAAAGATATCTTACATCTTCACATCTTACCTCTTAAATCCTTTCCTATCTTATAAGAACAAAACTTCCCTTCCTGAAAATCCTCTTCCCAAGGTAATCCACCGCACTCACAACATACACATAGGAACCCGGGTCCTGGAGTTGGCCCGAGAGACGGCCGTCCCAGCTACTGTTGTTCTGCGCGCTGGAGAAGATGAGTTGTCCCCATCGGTTGTAGATGCGGAAGTAGTTGAGTTGACGAATGCCGATGAGGATCGGATGCATGAAATCATTTCTGCCATCGCCATTGGGTGTAAAGGCAGACGGAACAAAGATATCGGGAAGCGTTTTGTAGACCAGCACATGGATACCGTCACTGGCAGCGCAGGAAGCAGGGTTCTTCACAGTGACGGTGTAATAAATACTGTCCACCGTATTGTTGTTGATCTGTGCAACAGGATTAGCAATGCTGCTGTTGTTGAGCCATGTTGAAGGAGACCAACTGTATTGTAAGTTTGATGCGGCGGCGATCGCCTGTAGTTGCAGGGGTTGTCCGACTACAATGCTTGTATCCCTGCCTGCATCAATACCGATTTTTGGAAGAACTGTGACGAGCACGGTATCGCTTACGGGTTTGGGACATCCGAGTGTGTCCATCACTGTTAGTACGTAATTCGTCGTCAGCAGCGGGCTTACCGTTGGGTGTAGCGTAGTTGAATTGAAAACATTCAGCAGGGGCGACCACGTAAATGAGTTCGCTGTGAGCGATCCATGCAAGACTGCCGAAGCACCAAAACAAATCGTGGTATCCGGGCCTGCATTAGCGCCTGGATAGGGAACCACCCGAATTTTTTGGGAGGCGCTTGCCTGGCATTTACCGAGGTTGGCCAACACCGTATAGGTAGTAGTACTGGCAGGTGCTGCCAATGGATATTTGACTGTGCTGCTGCTGAGGCTGGCAGCCGGTGACCATTGAAAGCTCAGTCCGTACGTCGCTGGTCGTAGCGTAATACTGTCAGTTGCACAGATAGTTG
Organism: Bacteroidota bacterium; assembly: GCA_028876035.1. Taxonomy (GTDB): domain Bacteria; phylum Bacteroidota; class Bacteroidia; order Chitinophagales; family Chitinophagaceae; genus JACMLD01. The sequence goes on along the minus strand of JAGWTK010000001.1, from coordinate 34,118 downwards.
TATCGGCAGTCAGACTCACCGTAATATAATCGAGTACATTCACTGTTATCGAGGCACTGTCAATACAGCCTTTATCCTGCACGACTACGGTATACACCGTGGTATCTTTCGGATAAACGATCGGGTGAGCAGAACTGGCATTGATGATATTGTAGGCGGGTGTCCATTGGTAAGAACCTGCATTGACACTATTCACGATGAGTGGAAGACTGTCGATACTGCAAATCAGTGTGTCCCTGAATGGAAGTGCGATATCGGGTTTACCGGTAACGACTACCTGTTTGGAGATGGTATCAACACAACCTTTACTGCTCGAGAGTTGCAGTGTGACCGTTTCATTTCCGGGTGCCGCGTATTGGTGCGTTGGATTGCTAAGGGTAGAAATGTTGGTCAAACTAGCCGGTTCGCCGAAATCCCAGGAAAAGGCCGGCGTGCCATACTTTACGATCGATGTGTTCGTGAATTGTATGGGTGACTGGTAACAGCTGCCGCTAAACGAAAAGTCAGGGGTGAATCCTGGGAATACTTTCACTGGTGCTGTGGTTGAATCGAGGCAGCCGTTGGCTGTACCTACTTTCAGCTTGAGGATGTAGACGCCCGTGTCGGGGTAAGTATAGGTCGGTACCGGCTGCGACGATGTATCATTTGTAAGCGACTTAACGCCAAAATCCCATGAATAAGAAGTGATCGACGAATTGGTGGACTCGTTCTGAAACGTGTAGGTATAGTCTTTGCAATTGACATAAGAATCGTTTAATGCAGCACCTACCAGGCTGCAGTTAAACACATAAATCTGCAATTCCTTTTTGAGCTGGGCTATCAGCACGCCTTTTCTCCATTCTTTTACATACACCGCCACCACGTATTCACCTGGTGTAGATGGTGCTACGCCTGAGATAAGTCCGGTCACCGGGTTGATGCTTACATTTGGACCGAGGGGTGCGGTGCCACTATACCCCGTGTTGTACGATAGGGATGGATACGGCGGTGCGCCGGGCGCCGTCGTAGACGTGTTACTATTGGCACTCGCTACGTTGAGGCCGTTTCCGAAGGCGTACGAAAGTGAATCTCCATCAACATCTGTAGCAGCGAACTGGTAGCTGAAATTACCGAGGTAGCTTCAATGGCCGTGTCTTTAAAAATAAAATGCGGACTGTTGTTGATGTGATAGTCGGTTCCGCTGATAGTGCCGGGTATATTCGCAGTGAGCGTAATGCCGGAACTGGCCGATCCGATGATGTTCACGATGCCGTCGATGCGGAAGGCGTCTTGTACCGTGATGATATAACCATTGGGATTATCGGGCAGATCCAGTGTGTACACATATGTTCTGATCTCGTAGCAGATCGTGGGTGGGTTACTCATGCAGGGATTGGAGCTTCCCTTTGACACCGTATTGATCGTGTTGACAGAAATGAGTTTGCTGAAGGCGCTGTTTCCGTTCACAGCGTCAAAAATTCCCAGGTATACATTGTCTTTTGGGCCCGAGGTGGTGCAACTAAAGAAAACGCTTACCTCAATGGAATAGCTGGAGGTACCCGCGCTGCTGCCCACGCCGTTATAAGTGTATTCAATATGTCCGCCCTTCACATGCCGTGCATAGCCACTGGTCGCAGCCAGCAGCAGGCAAAGCAAACCCGAAAAACGGCAAAATATTCTCATACATCATCCTATTGATGAGCATCCGGACCTCAATTAATCGGGCCGGGTTCTGCTATCAGCCATTCCCAACATTTTCACAGTAACACTATCCATAACGGATACGTACCCGAAAGGGTTTGGGCTGCCAATGTGGTTTTCGCCTTCTAAAGTAAGTCTGCCGGCCGGCGGGAGCGTCATTTGTCGGTGAAAGCAGGTTTTCTGCCGACCAGGAAATCTACCCGAGCGCCTGCTTTAATGCTGCAACTGTTTTCTTGTCATTGCCTACGAAAATTTGTTTGTTCAGGATGGTGACAGGCCGTTTGAGGAAAGTATATTCGGAAAGGATATAGTTGCGATAATCCTGTTCGCTGAGTTGCTTGTCTTTTAAGCCCAACTCCTTGTATTTAAGCGCGCGCCGGCTGAACAACGCTTCGTAACTCCCCGCCATCTTTTTCATTTCATCCAGTTGCGTCGGTGTTATTGCTTCGGTTTTGATGTCCTGCATCTCCAGGTTTTTTGTAGCTGCGCCGGTTTCTTTGATAATCGCCTGGCAGGTGGTGCAGGTGGCGAGGTGGTACATCTTCTTCATAATGTGCAAATGTGTAAATGTGCAGATGTGCAGATGCCTCTCTGCGGGGTCGTCCACGAAAATGCGCCTGCATTTTGGAAATCAGCGATGACCCCATCAGCCATCAGCGATACCTGTATATCTCAAATCAAAATATCTTATATCTTAAATTCCTATTCGCTCCCACTGCTTCGTGTCGTGATTAAACTGCTTAATCACCCTCGCCGGGTTGCCGGCGGCAATGCTATAGTCAGGCACGTCTTTAGTGACTACGCTGCCCGCAGCAATGACGCAATACTTGCCGATGGTTACACCGCCGGTTACAACACTGTTTGCCCCGATCCAGGTGCCTTCGCCAATTGAAATGGGATGTGTGGTGCAGGGTTGGTACCGGAACGCAACGGTAACATCGCTGAATCCATGGTTAAGCCCGCTCATGACCACATGTTGTGCGGTCATAACATGATTGCCAATGGTAACCGGCCCAATCACTACATTCATCGCACCGATAAAAGCACCGTCACCAATTTTCACCGGTCCGACACCGTTATTAACAAATGTGAAATCTTCAATGGTCACATCATTCCCCGTTTCAAATACGTTGAAAGGCATGGTATCGATTCTTGCCCTGCGAAAAAAACGCGTGTTTTTGCCCCGTTTGTGATAGAAAGGATTTACGAAAGTGCGGACCCACCAGCGCGGGCGCACGCCGTTGCCGGAACTAATCATCCAGAGGCTGAGTTTCTTAAGCCCGGGGTTCGACTTTATGGTATCGGCGAGAGACATAGAAGGTTACCAGCGCTGTGTTTCGTGATGCGTCAAACATACAATTAAGACCCCGAACGGCAAACATTTAAACGATGTTAAATCCCTGCTGGCGTATCAAATTTTCGTAATTTACCCACCCAATCGAACTATCATTCTAAAACCAGCTTGTCATGCTTAACCGCAGAACATTTATCCGGCAGAGCTCCGTATTTGCTGCCGCGCTCATGGTTGATACCAAAGGCCTGTTTAAAATGCACAAAGACCTTGGTCTCCAGCTTTACACTATCCGCGACGAAATTGCAAAAACCAAAGACCTCAGTGCGACTATCGGGCAGGTGGCATCCGCGGGCTATCGCACCCTTGAATTGTATGGTTACAACAGTGCAGACCGTACCTTCTTCGGTAAATCCGTGAAGGAATTCTCCGCTATCCTCAAAAAGCATGGCCTCGCTACACCCAGTGGCCACTATGGTATTGCAGATATGACCTACGGGGCAGATTATAACTGGGACAGCTGGAAGCGTTTACTGGAAGATGCGCATACGCTGGGACATAAATACGTCGTGATCCCGTATATGGATGACAAACACAGGACGCCGGATGATTTCAAACGCATTGCAGAGCGACTGAACAAAGGCGGTGAACTGAGCAAGTCAGCCGGACTGATCACTGGTTACCACAACCATAATTTTGAATTCGAGCCGATGGACGGCGCAACGGTATATGATTACCTGCTGAAGAATACCGATCCTAACCTGGTGAAATTCGAAATGGATATTTACTGGGTGGTGTATGCCGGGCAGGATCCCGCCACCTGGTTCAACAAATATCCCGGCCGGTTTGCGATGTGGCATATCAAAGACATGGAGAAAGAAACACAAGGTAAACCCAAAGGACAAACCTGCGAAGTGGGCAATGGGGTGATCGACTGGAAGTCGATTTTTAAACACCAGGCCAGGGCAGGAGTTGACTATGTATTTGTTGAGCAGGAGCAATACCGTCACCCGGTGTTCGACTGCATCAAAACAAGTGCTGCCTACATGAAAAAAAACCTGCTTAAATAACCTGCTATGAACTCAAGAAAAAAGTTTCTTCAACAATCGTCGGTATTGCTGGGTGCTGGCGCGCTTGCTTCTGCTTTCGATAACCAGGCTTTTGCCTATTTCAAAAACCGGATTATGCCTTCCGACCAATTGAATATTGGTGCGATTGGCATTAATGGAATGGGCTGGGCCAATGTGAAAGCCGCCATGAAAGTCCCCGGCGTAAACCTAGTTGCTGTTTGCGATGTCGACAAATCGGTTATCGCAAACCGCCTGGGAGAGTTGAGCAAGGCAGGCGTTTCCACCAGTGGCATAAAGACCTATGATGATTACAGAAAATTGCTGGCGCAAAAAGATATCGATGCGGTGATAATCGGTACACCCGATCACTGGCATGCACTCATCATGATCCACGCCTGCGAAGCGGGGAAAGATGTATATGTAGAAAAACCTGTTGGCAATTCAATTGAAGAATGCCGTCGCATGGTGGCAGCGCAGCAACGCTATAAAAAAGTAGTGCAGGCCGGCCAGTGGCAACGCAGTCAGCAGCACTTCAGGGACGCGGTGGATTTTGTGCAAACAGGTCAGCTCGGAAATATCCGCACCGTAAAGGTTTGGTGCTACCAGGGCTGGATGAAACCCGGTCCGGTAGTAGCAGACAGTGCGCCGCCCGAAGGCGTAGATTACAAACAGTGGCTGGGACCTGCGCCGATCCGACCGTTTAATTCGAGCCGCTTCCATTTCAATTTCCGCTGGTTCTGGGATTATGCCGGCGGATTGATGACCGACTGGGGTGTGCACCTGCTCGACTATGGCCTGCTGGGTATGAAGTCGCCGATTCCAAAATCGGTGGCTGCACTGGGCGGGCGCTTCGCGTATCCCGATTTGTACGAAGAAACACCGGATACACTTACAACGCTGTATGAATTCGATGGCTTCAACCTGGTATGGGATTCAGCGATGGGTATTGATAACGGCTCGTACGGCCGCGACCATGGTATTGCATTCATTGGCAACAATGGCACCCTGGTGCTGAACCGTGGTGGCTGGGAAGTGATCGAGGAAAAACAAAGTAAGAACAAGGTGAGCAAGCCCTTTGCAGCACCTTCTGATAACGGCCTTGATAAGCACTGGGAAAACTTTGTAAGTGTGGTTAAATCAAGGAAGACAGAAGATTTGCATTGCTCTATCCAGGCAGGTGCTCATGTGGCCACCGTTGCGCAAATGGGCAATATCGCCTTCCGCAGTGGTAAAAAGCTGGTGTGGGATAAAACCAAAGAACGTTTCACCGATGAAGCAATCAACAAACAATACCTGCTGAAAGAATACCACAACGGGTACAAATTACCTACCGTATAACCGAAAAGAAAACGAAGGATATGAAAAGAACAAGTTTATTATTCGCTGCTACTATGATGGCAGCTGCCAGCTATGCACAACAGCCACAGGGCGACCCTAAAGCAACGGAAGTATATTCTCCCGTTCCGAAAGTAGTAACACCGGGTAATTCAACGGCGGATGCACCTTCAGATGCCGTGGTTTTGTTCGATGGTAAAAACCTGGATCAATGGGAATCGGTGAATAAGCCGGGTAGCCCAGCCGGATGGAAAGTGGCAGACGGCGTGATGACGGTGGATAAGACTACCGGTAATATTCAAACGAAGAAGAGCTTTACAGATTACCAGTTACATATCGAATGGAAGATCCCGGAGAACATCACGGGAAGCGGACAGGCACGTGGTAACAGCGGTGTGTTTCTGGCTTCTACCGGGCCTGGCGATGATGGTTACGAAATCCAGGTGCTCGACTGTTACAACAACAGTACGTATGTGAATGGCCAAACCGGCAGCATCTACAAACAATCGATACCACTGGCGAATGCCTGCAAAAAGCCCGGCGAATGGCAGGTGTACGATATCATCTGGACGGCTCCAAGGTTTAATTCAGATGGTACGCTGAAGTCGGCGGCCTATGTAACGGTCATCCACAACGGTGTACTCTTGCAAAACCACACCGAACTGAAGGGAAAGACAGTATACATCGGTACGCCACAATACAAAGCGCATGGACCCGCTCCGATTAAATTGCAGGCCCATGGCGATAAGAGCGAACCGATTAGTTTCCGGAATATCTGGGTAAGGGAACTATAAGCTGCTACAGGAAAATTTTACCTAATTTGAGAGGCACCCTTCGGTGTCTCTTTTTATATCAACCCACCAACGTCTATTTATGAACAGATCTTGTTTTATGCGTGCTGCCGCCTCCCTGTGGGCTACAGCCCTGTTTTCCCAAACAAAACCGGAAGAAACCGAGTATTATTCACCCGTTCCAAAAGTAGTGACCCCAGGCGCAGCCTACGGCAAGCCACCCTCCGACGCGATTGTTCTTTTTGATGGTAAGAATATGGATGAATGGGTGCCCACAAAGGACACCAGTTCCACCTCAAAATGGACGGTGGCAAAAGGTGTGATGACGGTTAACAAAGCTAACGGCGACATGCAAACGAAAAGGCGTTTCATGGATTACCAGCTGCATATTGAATACCAGATTCCCTCTTATATTACCGGAAGCGGGCAGGCCCGTGGTAACAGTGGAATTTTTCTTGCAGCCCTGCCCTGGGGAGCCGGTGGGTATGAAGTGCAGGTGCTCGACAATTACAAAAACACCACGTATGTGAACGGACAGGCAGGAAGCCTGTACAAACAATATCCGCCATTGGTGAATGCCTGCCGGAAGCCGGGTGAATGGCAGACCTATGATATTATCTGGACCGCACCGCGATTTAATGAAGATGGCACACTGTTGTCAGCAGCCAGGGCTACAGTGATGCTCAATGGTGTTCTTGTTCAGAACAATGCGGTGTTAAAAGGTGATACGCCCTATATCGGTGCACCGGAATATAAAAAGCATGGCGCTTCACCCATCAAGCTACAGGCACATGGCGACAAGAGCGAGCCCATCAGTTACCGCAATATTTGGTTAAGAGAACTATAACTAAAAATTCAACTGTTAAAGCGGCCGCAAGCCGCTTTTTTTGTGCCCTGATGTGCATCCAGTTCCTCAAAATTTCACCGAAAACGGAATTTTCTTACTCAGCATTAGCCCGAAATCCGCTAAAATGTTCATGGCCGCAAAATTGAAACAGACAGGTTGAAAATCTCTTGTCAAATACAGTTTCTAAAATGTAAAACCATGAAAACAACAACTATGCAAACGGCGGGTGCCATCCTGTCCGCGGGCATATTGCTCACCAGCTGCGTCTCTTCTAAAAAATACCATAGGTCGCAGGATGAAGTAGCAAGGCTCAGAACAGACAGTACTACACTCGCACAAAAAGACAGCACGTTAACGCAAAACCTCAATGCAGTTAACCAAAAAAATTCGGAACTGCAGCAGTCGATCGAAACGGCGAATAACACCAATGCGAGTTTGCAAAAGAATGTCGCTTTCTATTCCGACAATGTAAACAAGGCAAAAACCACTGCTGATCAAATCAAAGGTGAGTTGAGTACTACGCTGGCTTCTGCCGGACTAAGTGATCAGGACATCGCGCAGACCGATGCGAAGGTGATGATTAATTTGAACGAGAAAAATCTCTTCAAAGGAAATTCAGCCGTGCTCACCACAAAAGGAAAGGAACTGGTAAACAGCATTGGCGAATATGTAAAAGGTCGGGAAGGTATTGATGTAAGTGTGGCCGATCTGGAAACCGCAAACGGAACGATGACGGCGTCAGGGATGTCTTCCGGCAGCGACATGAACAGCAGTTCCTCTTCATCTAATACGAACAACACTGCCCGAAGCGGCAACCCCTCTGATAACGATAATACGGTTACCAATACCACCGGTAGCCGTGCATCGTCCAGTGCTAATCATACCCGCATGCGTTCTTATTCTACCAAACGCAGTGCAACGACGCACAAGTCATCTGCCAGTCGCAGCACCGCCAAATCTTCTGGTAGCAGGGAAACGCGTTCAACAGCTTATTCTTCAGGTAAACGGAAGTCATCAGCAATTACCAGTGCACGTGCACGCAAGGCAATGGCATGGCAGCGTCAGAATGCAGTAGCCAATGCGCTTCTTGCCACTGGTCTTCCTAAAGTTAAAGTGGTTGCACAGAATGAATCTATGTCTGCCAGCGGTAGCGGTGACAAAGGTGTGCAGGTAGTACTGGCACCCGATATGGATAATTTTTATAAGACCATGAGCGAAGCACCAGCCGCACAGGCAACTGGCACAAAGAATCCGTAGTCAACAACAATTACATCAGCATAAATAAGGCGGCGCCCCGTAAGGCGCCGTTTTTTTTGCAGGTATCTTTGTCAGATTCCGCTAACTTATTTTTGTTGCGTAGTCAGCACGGGTTTTTCGATTGATCCCTTTTTTAACAAGTATACCATAGTTGCTATTTCGCAGGCAAACCCGGCCAGTAGCGCGAGAACAGTGATTGATCGGCAGGCCGGAGAGAACAAAAAGGCCAAATAGTCAATGAAATAACAAGCGCTTCCTGCAATCAATAGCACACAAAGAAACTTTGGTAACAGTCTGCCTTTAAGCGCCAATAATCCGAATGGCAAGAGCCAAAGTCCCCAGAATATTTGTCCTGCCGAGACGATGTTATTGTAAAGATGGAGAAATAATACTGTAAGCTCATGCCTTTGCTGATTACCTATTGATTTAAACAACTCCCCTTTTGCTATCATTAACGATGATATATTGAAAACTTCAGCAAAAAGTTGAAATGGCACTGAAAGAACTGCCAGCGTAAGCATGAGCAGTGCTTGCGTGCTGTTCACTAATTTTAAAAGCCGATATAGCGTTAGTGACAACAACAGCGTAGTGATAACGCCGAGAATCCGGCTCGCGATACCTGTTCGAAACAGTAATTCATTGGAGATAATATTATTCGCCATTCCATCGGTGCCGCTTATTCCAAACTTTGTTGAAATGAAGATAACGCCGTACACAATTGCAACAATGTGCAGCAGGTAAAGAAAACCTGCAAGTCTTGCATCTTTTTTTAATAAAAGCGGTGAATTGTCCATAATCGCCTTTTGCTGAATGTTGGAAAAAAAGTTTTGAGATCAATTTTCCGAAACTTTCCGGAACGGCGATTTGACAAATATCAAATAACACTATTGTTTAGCGCGCATCCGGCTCAGTGTTTCAATCGTGATCCCTAAAAAGGAGGCGATGTAGGTGAGGGGAACTCTTTTGATAATATTGGGGTGCTGGTTTAGTAAATTTTGATACCGTTGATGGGCGGTTTCAAACTGAATGGAGTCCATTCGGTTTTGTGCAAGAATCAGCGCGGCGGAAGGCAATTTGCGAAACCAGGTTTCAATGTCGTGGTGGGCAGTTGCCAGTCTTATTAAATCATCATAATAAATCCCCCATATTTCCGAGGGCTCCAATGTTTGTATTATGAGCCTGCTGGGAGAACGTTGGAAAAAGCTTTGTATCGAGAGCAGAAACTCTTCATCAAGAGCAATCCATTCTGTAATTTCCTTTTCGTTTTTATGATAGAAAATGCGCACCGCACCTTTGGCAACAAAAAAGATGTAGTTACAAACCTGTTCTTCTTTTACCAGAAAATGCTCTTTCGGAACGTCCCATGTTTTGAAAGCGCTGAAAAAAGCATTTCTGCTTTCATCGGAGAGCGATGACACAGCAAGAATGTAATTTTTTAGCGCTTCGTTTATCACGATTTGTGAATACAGAATTTATCCAAACTGTTTTTTTAAGCACGCAACGTCCATTACCGGAGACGGTACGGGAATTTATGTTGTTAGATTCCTGCTTTCACAGGAAAGACAAAAAAAACCGACCGAACAGCGTAACCGCAGACGTTAGACCTTAAACCAGCACCGTTCTTTACTCACGATGGTGCTGGAAAACTCGTCAGCGGGTCGCACCGAAGAACCTTAAAATTTAAACTATTTAACTTTCAGATTGACCGGATCCCACTGAATAATCTTCTTCGTGAAAAAGCTTTCATTGCAGGAAAGCGCGGGAGCAGCAGCGCGGAATCCAAACAGGGCGTCTTCAGTAACCTGTTTTCCCGTACGGATGGCATCAAAGAAATTGGTAAAATGATCCAGGTGATCACTGTAACCCTGCGGCGCTTTGAAAACAATATCGTCTTTTGTTTTGCGCCTGCGTTTCTCTGCAGGCCATGCTGCATCGTAATCTTTCTGCATTTCCTCCTGCATAGCTTTTGAAAAAGTAAATACGGAATCATAACCACCGAAGCCCGGTGCTTCGGGCAGGATACTATGTTTTACGGTGAGGCTATTCCCCTGAACATCGATGGTTCCTTCCGAACCAACAAAACGAATCACCTCCTGTCCGCCCGTGCCGCTGATAAAGTTTACCTGCAATGTCAATTGAAACGCGGGATGTTCATCGCAATCGGGGTATTGCATAACGCCCGCCATTACATCCGGCATATTGCGTCCATCTTTCCAATAGCTGAACTGGCCGGTGCTGTAAATGCTTTCTGGTCCTTTTGAATTGGTGATGAAATGCGTTCCGCTGAGCAGGTGAATAAAAAGGTCCCCTGCTACGCCGGTTCCTACTTCTTTGAATGCCCTCCACCAAAAGAATTTTTTCGGGTCGTATTCCAGCCTGCCCGTCGCTTCGATAAACCGATCCCAGTCAACAGTTTCCGCGCTGGCATCTTTTGGGATGGTGTATTCCCATGCGCCGATAGAACTCTGCCGGTCATACACAGCATTCACCATATTCAATTTTCCGATTTCGCCGGAGGCCAGCAATTCTTTTGCTTTGGCGGAGGCAATACTGCTTACACGCTGACTGCCGACCTGGAGTACTTTTCCCGATTTCTTTGCAGCATCTACCACCGGCTTGCCTTCACTGATTTTATATATCATCGGTTTTTCGCAGTAAACATGCTTTCCTTTTGCCAGTGCATCCATGGTGATACGGGCATGCCATACATCGGTCGTAGCGATGATCACGGCATCGATATCTTTTCTGTCAAGCAGCTCTTTGTAATTACGTGTGGTAAAGAGATCGTTGCCATAGGTTTCTTTTGCATTCACCAGGCGGCCGGTATATAAATCACAAATCCCGCCCAGTTCTACACCGGGCACCTTAAGAGCGGTCCCCAGGTCGAAATGACCCTGGATACCGAAGCCAATTACACCGACACGAATGGTATCGCCGGCCGAAATTTTTCTGTCGTAACGCAGTATTCTTTCCTCTGCTTTTTCGGCGGCTGCCAGCGAGTAGAATGGGCTGCTCATGGCCAGCAGGCTGGTGGCACCGATTTGTTGTAAAAACTTCTTTCTTGAAGAGCGGGAATTGTTGGTATGCATACGGCTTATTTTAATGCTGTTCGTTAATTGACACGATAACTGACAAACGCAAGTTTCTTACTGTCGGAACTCCAGGAAGGTACGTTGATGGTTCCTTGTCCGCCAAAAAATACATCGGTCAGGTCCTTTATCTCTTTCGTTCTAAGATCCATTAATCGCAGTTTGACCTGCTTCCCGAACAAATGACTTTGTTTTTCATCAGTAATATAAGCAATAAAAACAATGTGCTTGTTGTCGGGCGAAGGATGGGCAAACCAATTGGAGTTCTCATCGAATGTCAGTTGTTCCGGTTCCGACCCATCTGTTTTCATTCTCCAGATTTGCATATGGCCTGTACGGTAAGAGTTGAAATAAATATACTTACCATCCGGTGAATATTCGGGACCGTCGTCCAGGCCCTCCGCGCTGGTCATTCGCTTTTCCGCGCCGCCAGTAACTCCAATCGTATAGATATCGTAGTTGCCATTTCTTTCTGCACAGTAGGCCAGTGTTTTTCCATCGGTACTCCAGCCATGCCAGTAAGATGGCGTTTGATTGGTGACGGGCCTTGGTACGCCTCCCCCCACGGGAAGAATATAGATGGCGGAGTGGTATGGTTTGGACGAAGTGTCTGCGCGGTTATTATGGCTGATGGCCAGCCATTTCTTGTCGGGCGAAAGTCCGTGATCGTTGTTGCATTCTTCGGCGAAGCCGGTATTGAGTCTTGCGAGTTGCTTGCTGGCAAGATTAAGTGTATAGAGTTTGCCATAGCTATTTACAATCAGGTAGCCGTTGGGATGCCAGTTCGGTGCTTCCAGGTGATACTTTGCCACCAGTATCGTATCCAGGTGTCGGGTGGCGACGTTCAATACCTGAATATAGCTGGTGGTATCAGCCGCAATAACACGCGTAGACAGGAGAGGAATAAGTATAAAAACAGCAAGCGCTTTCCGGAAAAGAGAATACAACATATGGCAGCGTTTTTAGTGAAATATCAACGAATCTAAACAAAAATTTCTATTATCTACAAAAAAGATAATAGATACCTTCCCCTCTTCTTTCAACAGGTCATTAATGCCGTTATCTTTGGCCCGGTTGGCTTCATCATGCAAATCGAAGAATACATACCTAATTTATCGCTTGACTGTGTCGTATTTGGTTATTCCGAACGGTCGCTGAAAGTGTTGATCTCCAGGAACAAGTTTGGTAAGAAAAACTGGGAGTTGCTGGGTGGCTATATCAGGAAAACAGAAAGCGTTGAAAAAGCTGCAGCCAGGGTATTGCAGGAGCGAACGGGATTGAAGAAGGTCTACCTCGAACAATTCCGTGTTTTTGGCAATGAAAACAGGATCATCGGCAGCAGGAATAAAAACGTTCTCAAAGAAGCGTTACGTAAATATGATCCCAGGCGGTTCAACAAGGAAGTGGTCGACTGGATGACAGATCGGTTTGTGTGCATCGGATTTTACGCTTTGCTCGATATCAACAGGGTTGTATTGAAGAACGGCGAATTTGACGAATACCTCGAATGGCGGAGCATTGATGCAGTTCCCGAAATGATTTATGATCACAATGAGATTCTGGAAACCGGGCTCGCTTCGCTGCGCGAACACCTCGACTCAAAGCTGATTGCATTTAATCTTCTTCCTGAAACATTTACCATGCGTGATCTGCAGGCATTGTATGAAGCTGTTTACGAGCGTCCTTTCGCCATGAACAACTTTCAAAAAAAGATGCTCTCACTGGGCGTGCTGGAGCGTTTGGAGAAAAAATATACCGGCGCGCAAAATAAAGCACCTTACCTCTACCGGTTCAAAGGAAGGTAATAACGTTTGCTGAAACTTATTGTGCGTTATTCACCAGTTTTTTCATTTTCGCCAATCCTGTCTTCGCAACGGCCAGCGGATCTTCCTTCCAGTAACCTGCATTGAACAATTCCAGCGAAAGCACTTTGGTGCCGCCGATATAGCGCAGGTTGTCCAGTATTTTTTTATAGGGAGCCACGCCATCGCCGGGATAGACGCGGTCGGCGTCGGTCAATTCCCCCACCGGTTTACCGCCCGGGTAGTCGTTTGCATGAATGATATCAATCGCGTGTCCGTTCAGCAACCGCAGGCCATCAAACCCGCTGCCGCCACGGAATAGATGGTAAACATCGGGGAGAATGCGTGCGTCGGGGTCATTGGCTTCGGCAGCGATGGCAAGTGCTACGGGCAGTTTATCTACCGAACCCGAAGCGCCCCAGAATTCCAGCAAGGGCATTACGCCGTGTTTCCGGCCAAGCTGGAGGATCTCACGGTAACGTTCACCTGCTTTTGTGAGCTCTGGAACCTGGCCTGGCGCTAATCCTGCCGGCGGTGCGGCAATTCGTTTTCCGCCGATGGTCGCTACTATCTTCATTTCTTCTTCGAGTGCAACCAATGCTTTTTGTCGCCTTGTGTCATCGTCGACCAGCCATTCTGTAAAGCTGATGGCGTTTTCAAATTTCAATTTCTTTGTTTGCAGCAGTTTGGCCAGCGTTTCCGTGCTGCCACCTTTTGAGAGGTAGTCTTGTATGTCCATCATCCACAGCTCCACGCCATCATAACCCGCCGCAGCGGCTATCTCGATGGATTTGATCAGCCCGGGTTTTTGTCCCATGATGGTACTGGTGTTCAGGCAGAACCTGAAATGCGCCGCGGGCGGATCTTTTTTTGACAGATTTGGCAGCTGTGGAAGCAAGATGGCGGCGGTGCTGCTCTTGATTAACTCTCTTCTGTTCATGTACAAGCAATTAGGTGCTTCAATATATCCATTTTTGTTGATCTGCGATGGAATCGAAGGCTGTGCGCTTCGACGAATGGCGGCCGATTTTCGATTGACCGCATAATTATTTTTGCCTCCGTGCGTTTTGGTAGCTTAATCCAAATCCCATGACCCCCTCATCCGTATCCCGTTTTTCCGGCCCGGACAGCGATTTGTCCGACAAAGGCCAGGCCTTCACCCTCTTTATCCACCAGCAACTTTGTAACAAGCGCTACAGGAGCACCGATACCCGTCAACCCGGACTGTATCCACTTTCGCCGCTCGAGCCGGGGCATATTTTTGAAGTCAATGGCACGAACACCCGAATTGCAGTGGAATCACGCTTCCGCCAGGCTGATTATAGGAAGAAGTTTACCTGGACTGACCAGGAACAAATGGATGTATTGACGCGCTTTCAGCAGCGCACGAATATCCCGGTATTTGTGGTCATCGGTTTGGGTGGATTACCCGCCAAGCCCTCGCACCTGTACGTAGTGCCATTTGATAAGATCAGCCAGTATCATACCGTCGATTTCTCTGCGCTGGAAGCATTCGAATGCAATACCGGCGGGGAGGGAATTGTATTTGACATCTGATTCGGAGCGGAAGAAATACTACCAAAAGATTGTGCCGGGCAATTTCGCCACTACATTTTCCTTTCGGTTAACCCTTGTACAATGGGAATTTCGGGACCGTTGTTGATACGCATGGTCCAGCCAGCTCCGGTTACACCTATCTCAGATATGATGAGATCTTTTTGGCCGGGAGGAAGGGTTAAGCTGAAGCTACAGGTCATATCCTCCTGAAGACCCCGTATGCCAATGATGGATCCGTCTGGTTTTTCGCATTCCAACTGCAGTAAGGGAATGTTTCCTTTCATCGTATAGGTTTGTGATTTATTGGTTCCGTTCAGGAACCGCATACGCAGTGTGGGTCCGTCTCCCGTTCCGGCTGGCTTTTTATAAATGATCATAATATTTTTCACATACACTTTTGCGGCCGGCCTTTCTACAGGGCGGAATGCAGCGATCGTGAAACAGAGTGCTCCTATCAGGAGAAAGCGCAGGTTGGTTGAGATTGACATATGCTTTGTTTATTGTAATGAATAATAAGAACGCAGTTATGGAAGCATTTGAATGATGCCGATGGTTCTTCCGGCAAGCGCATCCAGCCATATACCTTTGAGTTTTTTGGTGGACCCGGGTTTATCGATCGTTTGTGCGATTTCACTCATGACCACGGGGTATTGACTCACGGGCATGGTAAGATAAATTGTTTTGGTCGATTCGATGTATTCCGCCTTATCGTATAATGGAGCGTCCGGAACAAATGTAATAGCCAGGGAAGTGGCCTCTGATCCGTTGTCGGGTGTGCCGGTGAACTTTATCACCGTATTGCTACCAGCTCTCGTTGGATCGGGTGCAGACTCTCTCGAATTCATCGAAGCAACGATGATATAGTCCGTTAGTAAGATAGATTGATTACCTGCAAGCGTTGCCTTTGCGGTAGCCTGTAGCGTGGATTCGATTTTTTTTGATGCAGTTGGCTTTGATTGGCTGTGCACCAACAACGGAAGGAGGAAGCAAACGGCAAAGTAAAACGGTTTCAGCAATTGCATAGTTGGGTTTTCTGGTTAACCCTGAAACTACAAAATGCGCTTCAATACCGTTCAGGTGTTTTAACCCCGTCAGCTCGTTTCAAGCGAAATGCAATTTTTGGTTGTTGCGATGAATAGCGCTAGTCATCCATCTTCTTTGTTCCCATCGCCCATTCAATTCCGCCCAGGATGTGCTGGAGATAAACGGGGTCAACAAATGATTCTTTCGTGTGTCCCATCTCGGTATAGAATGCGCGGCCCCGTTCATAGGTATGGTACCAGGCCATGGGGTGATTGGCGCCATTCTCACCGCCGGTGTAGGAAGTTTCGTCGATTTTGATCAGCACTTTCACATCGGGATTGAGGTCTTTGTAATTATACCATTCGTCCCACCGTTCCCATATATCCGGTAGTTGTTCAGTGGAGGGATGCTTTTTATCAACTACCATCAGTTTGGCCTGCTGTTGTTTGGGGTGACTTTTAAAATAGCCGCCTACCAGTTTTCCATACCAGGGCCAATTGTATTCGCAGTCGGCCGCTGCATGAATACCTACCCAGCCACCGCCTTTTTTCATGTACTGCTGCAGGGCCGCTTCCTGGTCGGGCCCCAGTACTTTCCCCGTGGTGCTGAGGAAAACCAGGGCACTGTATTTTTTCAGGTTGTCGGCAGAGAGCTGTAAGGAGTCGGTGGTGCTGTCTACCGCAAAATGATTCTGTGCACCCAGTTTTTGAATCGCTACTATACCGTCGGCGATGCTTTCATGGTGAAAGCCGTTGGTTTTGGCGAATACAAGTATGCGCTTTTCTTTTGCCGGTGGTTCATAACGTTTAGGGGCAACCGTAAAAAAAATACTGGCAGTGAAGGCTGCCAGTACAAAACTTTTTGTGACGAAAAGATGGGTCAGCATGTTTGTTTTTTTATAACGCTTTGATCATGATATTGCGGAAAGCTACTTCGTTGCCGTGATCCTGTAAAGCAATTTTACCGGAGGTAAAAGTTCCCCAGTTGGGCATGTCTTTGAATTTACTGCCTGCTACCAGTTGCTTCCAGTGTTCGTCCCAGAGGGTCGTGCTCACCACGGTTACGCCGTTCAGCTTCAGGGTGAGTTTGCTTTTGTTCACGATGATTTCGGCCTGGTTCCATTCGCCTACGGGCTTTACGGGTTCTGAACTGCTTTTAATCAGATCATACAGGTCCCCGGCGCGGTGTTTGGTAATTTTTCCGTCGGGGTGACCATCGTTATCGAGCACCTGCATTTCCGGACCGGATTTATACGTGTGATCGTATTTCGCGGGATCTTCCTGTACGAGGAAAATAACACCACTGTTACCGTTTTTTGAAATCTTCCATTCCAGTTTCAGGTCGAAGTTGCTGTAGGCCTTATCGGTCACCAGGTCACCGCCTTCTTTGGCACCCGGGTGGAGGGTCACTGCGCCATTTTCTACTGTCCAGGCATCTCCGGTGCCAGATTTTCCATACAGGTGCCATCCCTTCAGCGTCTTACCATCAAACAGTGATACCCAGCCCCCTTTTGCGGGAGTGCTGGTTACCGTGTGGACGGCAGGTTGCGGATCGTTTGCATTTCCCACTAACATCATCGCTGGTAATCCGAGTGCAAGCAAAATAGTCTTCATTCTTTTTTGTTTAATTTTTCAATCGCTCAGTGTCTTATCCTCCTTTCTTTTGCTTACTTGTTTTTCAGCGAAAGAATGTATTTCACCATCAGCCTGGCGTTGTCAACCGACAGGGTATCGTGCGGCGTCATCGCGATTTGTCCCCATACACCCGAACCGCCTTTGATGATTTTGTTGGCGAGTTTGGTAACGGTTTCGTCGTCGTTGCTGTATTTGTTGGCTACATCGCGGTAAGCCGGTCCTGTTACAGCTTCGTCGATTTTGTGACAGGTCAAACAGTTGTCGCCCGCGATCAGCTCTTTTCCTTTTTCTGCTTCCGGATTTGCTGCTACGGCAGGCTCGGCAGGTTTTGCTGCTGTTGTGTCTTTTGTTTCACCACCCGCAGATTTTGTTTCATTGTTGTTGCAGGAATAACAGGCGGCCACAATTACCGCAATAGCCAAAAACTTCTTGAACATAAACATTGTTTTGTGTAGTAGATTAATTGAAATAGCGTAATAGTAAGGCTGCTTTTCAGCGGGCCTAAAATTACTGCAATCCTAAGATCGTCCGGTTAAAATTTTCGTCGCTGCCCGTGCCTGCAAAATCATCGAAGGCTTTTTCGGTGACACGGATAATATGGTTCTTGATGAATACCGAACCTTCTTTGGCGCCGTCTTCGGGGTGTTTGATGGCACATTCCCATTCCATGACTGCCCAGCCTTTGTAATCGTACGCAGCCAGTTTGCTGAAGATAGATTTGAAATCGACCTGCCCATCGCCCAGGGAACGGAATCTTCCTGCCCTGTTGATCCAGCTTTGGTAGCCACCGTATACGCCCTGTTTACCGGTAGGATTGAACTCTGCATCCTTTACATGGAACATCCGGATGCGTTCGTGGTAATTATCGATATACTCGAGGTAGTTGAGGCATTGCAGTACGAAGTGCGAAGGATCATACAGGAGGCAGGCCCTGGGGTGGTTGTTTACTTTTTCGAGGAACATCTCATAAGAAATGCCATCGTGCAGGTCTTCTCCGGGGTGAATTTCATAGCAAAGATCCACGCCGGCTTCATCAAATTTATTAAGGATGGGCAGCCAGCGTTTGGCCAGTTCTTTGAAACCAGTTTCCACCAATCCGGCGGGACGCTGCGGCCATGGGTACACCGTTTGCCAGAGCAGGGCGCCGCTGAAAGTTGCATGTGCATTCAGCCCCAGGTTCTGCGAAGCCTTCGCTGCATATTCGAGTTGCTGAACGGCCCATTGCGTGCGTGCTTTGGGGTTATTCCGGTATTGCTCAGGTGCGAATCCGTCGAAAAGTGCATCATAGGCCGGATGAACGGCTACGAGTTGTCCCTGCAGGTGGGTTGAAAGTTCGGTGATTTCGAGTCCGGCAGCATTCACGATGCCTTTAATCTCATCTGCGTAAGTCTTGCTCTCGGCTGCTTTTTGTAAATCGATGCAGCGGCTGTCCCAGCTCGGAATCTGTACGCCCACAAATCCGATGCTTTTCGCCCATTCGCAAATTGTTTTCAGGGAATTGAACGGGGCAGCATCGCCCATGAACTGTGCGAGGAAGATGCCGGGTCCTTTGAGTGTTGTCATATTTTTAGCTGTTAGGTATTGGCTATTGGCTCTTAGCTGTTGGCCATTAGCCATTAGCTTTTGATTTTTACTAATGATGGTTCAATATCGATTACCGGTTATGGACTAATGACTCTGGACTAAAGACTATCGACTAACGACTAATGACTTTCCTTCATCCCAGCCAGTATCTCTTTACTCTTCTCAATGCCTTTGGTATACGCCCCTTCGCAGGTGGCGGCATTGGAATAAAGCTGGTTGAGCAGCAGGCGCATTCTTGAGGTTTTAAGGATATCGATCGAGTTCAGAAAATTGCCGCTGGTGTCAATCTGCAGCATATCGCCCAGGTAGGGGTCAATTTTGTTGCTGTTAAGTTCGTTGAACGACTGGTTGTAACGGTAGATCGTTGGAAAGATTTTCTGGTAGAGGTCGATAATGTTATACAACAGCTTTTTGTCCTCAATGATGTCCAGGCGTCCGCTGCCTTTCAATGCTTCAAAGCGGCTGATACGCGGGTTGATCTGTGCCTGCGTAAAGAAAATATAGGCATAGTTCATCACACTATCTATCTGAAAAGGTCTTCCCTTGCCCACCATTCCATAATACATACAATGTTGCTGCACCAGGCGCAATGCAGCGCGATCGTTCTCCATTTCTGTGAGATCGGCTTCGATATCCTGTTTTAGTCCTGCAAAGAACTCTTTTTCTTCCCGCCGGTCCTTTCGATCCTCCGACCAACCGTGCAGCCAGATGGAAACGCTCACTGCAAAGACAATGATCAGGATCTCCTGTAAAATGTCTTTTAGTTTGTGCGTCCACTTCTTGCCCGGATGCGTCATCGCATCAAGAGCATTCTGGGCGTGTTTTTTTATGAGTTCGTCTTCGGCCACTGCAGACGTATTTAGTATTTGGTATGTGGTACAAAGTAGCAAGTACAAAGTACAAAGACCGGAAAGTCAAAAGTAAAAATTCAACACTTTCCCGTCCATTGCCCCTAACCTCTTACCGCTCGCCCCTGATAGCCGAAACGACTTATAACTTATTACTTACGACTTACAACTCAAGATTGGTACTCGTGCCACTTCTTATCGCTCTGTGCCGATGCCACCACATTATCGATGAATGCCATGCCACGCAGTCCGTCTTCTACGCCGGGGAAGTCGAGCATTTCTTCGCTGGGTTTGGTACCGTCGATGCGTGCACCGAGGGTAAGGGCGAAGTTGCGGTAGATATTACCAAAAGCTTCGAGGTAACCTTCGGGGTGACCGCCCGGTGTGCGGCTGTTGTGAATCGCGTATTTACTGAGTCGATCGCCGTAGTTGCCGCCCGCGCGCAGGATCTGTGTGGGTTGATCCAGCCATTTTACCAATAAAGTATTGGGTTCATGCTGTGCCCATTCGATACCGCCTTTTTCGCCATATACGCGAATTTTCAGGGCGTTTTCTTCACCCGCTGCCACCTGGCTGGCCATCAGCACGCCCGCAGCGCCATTGTCGAACTTCAGCAACACGTTGCCGTCGTCATCGAGTGCACGGCCGGGCACCATAATATTAAGGTCTGCGCAAAGGTGCGTGATTTTTGAACCGGTGATATATTCGGCGAGGTGGGCAGCGTGAGTACCGATATCGCCCATGGCGCCGGCTTTACCGCTTTTCTTGGGGTCGGTGCGCCAGGCAGCTTGTGCATTCCCTTCCCGTTCGCTCATTTTGCTGAGCCAGCCTTGCGGATATTCAACCCAAACCTTCCGGATTTTACCAAGGACACCGTCTTTCACCATTTGTTTGGCCTGTTTTACCAGGGGATAGCCCGAATAAGTATGTGTTAAGCAAAGTACCAGTCCGGTTTCTTCGAGTTTTTTCTTGAGTTGTTTGGCCTCATCGTAGGTAAATGTGATGGGCTTTTCGATCACTACATGAAAGCCATGGTCAAGCGCCATCATGGCCGGGGCGAAGTGTGCAAAGTTGGGCGTAACGATCGTCACGAAATCCATCCGCTTATCGGCCGGCAGCGCTGCTTCCTTTTTAATCATCTCATCAAAAGTGAGGTAGGTGCGATCTTCCGGCAGAAAAAGCATTTTGCCCGATTCGCGGGCAATCTCCGGGTTGATACTAAGTGCACCGCAGGATAATTCAATCAATCCGTCCATATTGGCAGCCAACCGGTGAATAGCGCCGATAAACGCATCTTTACCGCCGCCCACCATGCCCATTCTTAACTTTCTGTTCATTGTAGTGTGGGTTGTTTATTTTTTTGAATAGGTGAAGCAATCCTTTTCGTGAAGAGAAGAATGTGATTGGAAAAGTAAGAAAGTCTGATGAAAAAATTTGAACGAAATAAATAAATTAGTGAATGTGATTTATAAAAAATAAAAATTACATTTAACTCCTCATTTTTCCACCTAACCTTCTAACGATATGCAAGCTACCATTCAGCGCGACAAACTCTTTTTTGCCAGCTGTACCTCATTACTTGTTACTTCCCTTTCTTTTGGTATCCGGGCGGGTTTGCTTACCACCTGGAAAGAGCAGTTTTCACTCAACCAGGAACAAATTGGCGTTATTACCAGCACGGCTTTCTGGGGTTTCCCCCTGGCGATCGTGATAGGCGGACTTGTAGTTGATATCATTGGAATGAAAAAATTGCTGGTGGGGGCGTTTCTATTTCATGCACTGGGTATTGTACTTACGATTACGGCGCAAGGTTTCTGGCCTTTGTTCATTTCCACTTTATTAATAGGTATGGGCAATGGCCTGGTAGAAGCAGCTTGTAATCCACTCGTGGCTAGTTTATACACAACCAATAAAACCACCAAGCTGAACCATTTTCATCTTTGGTTCCCTGGTGGAATCGTGATTGGTACATTGATCGTTTCTTTCTTCGGCCAAACAGCGATGGGGGCAGATGGTGCTACGAAAATTATTACTAACTGGCGTTTCCTGGTGGGATTGATGTTGATTCCGACCGTGGTATACGGTTACCTGTTCTACAAGCTTGCATTCCCGGTAACAGAAAGAGTAGCCAGTGGTATCAGCTCGGGCGACATGTACAAGGCATTGCTGAAACCGCTGTTTCTTGTGATGATTGTGCTGATGCTTGGAACGGCTATCACTGAATTGTTTACTGGTCAGTGGATCGATGTATTGCTGAAGAATGTGACTGATAACGCATTGCTGCTGCTCACCATTGAAACAGGTATTATGGTGATTGGTCGTGCTTTTGCAGGTCCCATCGTACACCGCTTGTCGGCTGCCGGCGTGCTGTTAACATCGGCTATCCTTGCTTCGATAGGTTTGTACCTGCTCGGTCATTCAACCGGTAACATGCTCTTTGTTGGCGCCATTTTCTTTGGAATGGGCGTGTGTTATTTCTGGCCTACCATGCTGGGATTCGTCTCCGAAAACTTACCGGAAACGGGTGCGGTTGGACTTAATTTTATGGGTGGTGCGGGCATGTTCGCCGTATCGCTTTACCTGATTTTTATGGGTGGCTATTATGATAGACTCCAGGCAAGCAAAACACCCGCAGAAGCAGGTCAGGCAATTATTAATGTTACTTTAATGATCCCGTTGGTGCTTACTGTCGCTTTTGCCATCCTTTTCTTTTACAAAAGAAAAAAATCAGTTGCACCAGCGGTGTAGTTTAATAAAAGTCTTGCCGTAAATTTCAACTCCGATATGCCAGCAAAACATAACCGTCGCGAGGCACTCAAGACCATGCTTGCAGGAACGGCCGCCCTGGGCGCCTCCTCCATGACTGCTGCCTATGCGGGCGAAAACGCCGCCAACGTGAAATTCAAAGGAAACATTAACCATTCGGTTTGCCAGTGGTGTTATAACTTCATCTCCCTGGAAGAACTGTGTAAGCACGTTAAAAAAATAGGATTTAGTGCAATCGATTTAATAGCACCTAAAGACTGGCCGATGCTGCAGCAATACGGCATCTATAGCTCGATGTGCTACCACGGCGGTAAAGTGAGCCTGGTGGATGGTTTCAATAACAAAGACTTCCACGACCAGCTGGTCAAAGATTACGAAGAAGTGATACCGCTGATGGTAAAAGCCGGCTATAAAGATGTGATCTGCTTCAGTGGTAACCGCCGGGGTATGGATGATGAGACCGGACTGAAAAACTGCGCAGAAGGATTGAAACGCATTCTTCCGCTGGCGGAAAAGAACGGCATTACGATCCAGATGGAATTGCTTAACAGCAAAGTTGATCACAAGGATTATATGTGCGATCGCACGGCCTGGGGGGTAGAACTCTGCAAACGCACGGGTTCAGAAAACTTCAAACTGCTGTACGATATCTATCACATGCAGATCGACGAAGGGGATGTGATACACACTATTCGGGAATACCACCCATACATCGGTCACTACCATACGGCGGGAGTACCCGGTCGTCATGAACTCAACGAAAAACAAGAACTCAACTACCCTGCCATCATGCAGGCCATCGTCGACACCGGCTTCAAAGGCTATGTTGCCCAGGAATTCATTCCTACCGGCGAAGACAATAAAGCAAAGATCGCTGCCCTGAAACAGGCGGTGAAGATCTGCGATGTGTGAGTACAAGCAATTGGCTTTTGGCCGTTAGCTATTAGCAGAACCCCTGGTACTACTTAATTCCTGTCTTTGTACTTGGTACTTTGTACTTCGTACCGGGCATTCCAGATACTAAATACCAGATACTATTTAACTATGGCAGATAACACCTACGACGCGATTGTCATCGGCTCTGGAATCAGTGGCGGATGGGCAGCAAAAGAACTGTGCGAGAAAGGCCTCAAAACCCTGTTGCTGGAAAGAGGCCGGGACATTAAGCACGTAAAGGATTATGTGAATGCGAACAAGGATCCCTGGGATTTTCCGCACCGGGGCGGGCGCACGCAGGAAATGATCAAAAATTACCCGGTACTCAAACGCGATTACCCGCTCAATGAAACCAATCTCGACTATTGGTGCAGTGATAAAGACAGTCCGTATACCGAAGTGAAACGGTTCGACTGGTTCCGTGGCTACCATGTAGGCGGCCGTTCGCTGATGTGGGGCCGACAGAGCTATCGCTGGAGTGATTTCGATTTTGAAGCGAATGCAAAAGAAGGCGTGGCGATCGACTGGCCCGTCCGATACAAAGACATTGCGCCCTGGTATGATTATGTGGAGAAATTCGCCGGCATCAATGGTTCAAAAGAGGGCATGCCGCAGTTGCCCGACGGACAATTTCTTCCGCCGATGGAAATGAACTGCGTGGAAAAAGATGTGGCCGCACGGATGAATGCCCACTACGATCCGAAAATGTTCCGCCGCATCATCATGGGACGAAGTGCCAATCTAACGGTGCCGCATGAGGGAAGAACCAATTGCCAGTACCGCGACAAATGCTGGCTGGGTTGTCCGTTTGGTGCCTATTTCAGCACACAATCCTCTACCTATCCCGCCGCAGAAAAAACCGGCAACCTTACGCTTCGGCCCTGGAGCATCGTTACAAAAATTCTCTACGATAAGGATAAGAAAAAAGCAACGGGCGTGGAAGTGCTCGACGCAGAGAATAACAAGACCTATACCTACAACGCGAAGATCATATTCCTTAACGCCTCTACCCTGAACAGCGCCTGGATACTGATGCAATCGGCCACCGATATCTGGCCCGACGGTTTGGGTAGCAGCAGCGGCGAGCTCGGTCATAATATCATGGATCACCACCTCGGTGTGTGGGCCAGTGGTACGGTGGATGGTTATGATGATAAATATTATTTCGGTCGCCGCGCGAATGGCATTTATATCCCGCGCTACCGCAATCTCTTTGGTGATAAACGCGATTACCTGCGTGGCTTCGGTTACCAGGGCGGTGCGAGCCGCGAAGGCTGGTCCAAAGACATTGCTGAATTCAACATTGGCGGCGCGTTCAAAGATGCACTCACAGAACCCGGCGGATGGAGTATGGGCATGGGTGGTTTCGGTGAAACATTGCCTTACCATGAGAATCGCATCTATCTCGACAAAACCTTGTACGGCGATAAAACCGAACCATTCAAAGACCCGGTGACGGGTATGGATCTCGGAAGCCGTCCTGTTCCTGATAAGAACGGAAAACAGCGGCTCGATAAATGGGGACTTCCTGTACTCGCCTTCGATGTTGAATATAAAGAGAACGAGAAGAAGATGCGCAAGGATATGCTCAATGATGCCATTGAGATGCTCACTGTTGCCGGCGTGAAGAATGTACGCGGTGCAGATGGCGACGGTACCCTGGGCCGTGGTATCCATGAAATGGGTTCTGCCCGCATGGGTGCGGATCCAAAAACATCTGTAGTGAACAAATGGAACCAGGTGTGGGATGCACCCAACGTATTTGTTACCGATGGTTCCTTCATGACATCCGCTGCTTGCCAAAACCCGTCCCTCACCTACATGGCGTTTACCGCACGTGCAGCGAACTATGCAGTGGAGGAGCTGAAGAAACAAAACTTGTAGCCGTGAGCTTTTAGCATTTGGCTGTTAGCTTTTTGCCAATAGCTAATTGCCAATGGCCAATAGCCAATAGCAATAACGATTAAAAGAATATAACTATGCCAGGAGATACTTCCCTACAGAAACCAGTTAACATCAATACCAACGCTGCCGAGCAAACCAGCTTCGATGCCATCGTTATCGGATCCGGTATCAGCGGCGGCTGGGCTGCAAAAGAGCTGACCGAAAAAGGCCTGAAGGTATTGATGCTGGAACGCGGACGAGATATCAAACACGTGAAGGATTACGTGAATGCCACCAAAGATCCCTGGGAGTTCCCGCATAGGGGCGGACGTACGCAGGAGATGATCCATGATTATCCCGTGTTGAAACGCGATTATCCGCTCAATGAAACCAACCTCGACTACTGGTGCAGCGATAAGGACAGTCCGTATACCGAAATCAAACGGTTCGACTGGTTCCGGGGTTACCATGTAGGCGGTCGTTCGCTCATGTGGGGTCGCCAGAGCTATCGCCTGAGTGACTGGGACTTTGAAGCAAATGCCAAAGAAGGTGTTGGGATCGACTGGCCCGTTCGCTATAAAGAAATTGCACCCTGGTACGATTATGCAGAGAAATTCGCCGGGATCAGTGGATCCAAAGAAGGCTTACCGCAATTGCCCGACGGACAGTTTCTTCCGCCGATGGATATGAACTGCGTAGAAAAGGATGTAGCAAAGCGTGTCAAAGAAAAATTTAAGGATCGTTCGATGATCATCGGTCGTACCGCCAATCTAACGGTGCCGCATGAGGGAAGAACCAATTGCCAGTTCCGCAACAAGTGCTGGCTGGGTTGTCCGTTCGGTGCGTATTTCAGCACCCAGTCTTCTACCCTTCCGGCCGCCATGGCAACGGGCAACCTGAAGCTGCGCCCCTGGAGCATTGTAACTAAAATCCTCTACGACAAAGACAAGAAAAAAGCAACTGGTGTAGAAGTACTCGATGCAGAAACCAACAAGACATATACCTATACCGCAAAGATCATTTTCCTGAACGCCTCTACCCTCAACAGCGCCTGGATACTGATGCAATCCGCTACCGATATCTGGCCCGATGGATTGGGTAGCAGCAGTGGTGAGCTCGGTCACAATATCATGGACCACCACCTCGGTGTAGGCGCTGCGGGTCGTGTGGAAGGATACGAAGACAAATACTATTTCGGTCGCCGTGCGAATGGCATTTACATTCCGCGTTACCGCAATTTCTTTGGTGATAAACGCGATTACCTGCGTGGCTTTGGCTACCAGGGCGGTGCGAGCCGGCAAGGTTATAACCGTTCACTGGAAGAACTGGTGATTGGTGGTGCTTTCAAAGATGCACTCACAGAACCGGGCTCCTGGACGATGAATATCGGTGGCTTTGGTGAAACATTACCATACCACGAGAACCGCGTGTACATCGACAAAGAATTGTACGGCGATAAGACTGAACCTTACAAAGATCCGGTGACTGGTCTCGACCTGGGTACCAAACCGGTTCCCGATAAAAATGGTAAACAACGTCTCGACAAATGGGGTCTGCCTGTACTCGCGATGGATGTTGAATACAAAGAGAACGAAAAGAAAATGCGCAAGGATATGGTGGCCGATGCCATCGAAATGCTGGAAGCCGCCGGTGTTAAAGACGTGAAAGGCCGTGAAGGTGATGGTACGCTTGGTCGCGGTATTCACGAAATGGGTTCTGCACGTATGGGTGCCGATCCAAAAACATCGGTCCTCAACAAATGGAACCAGGTATGGGATGCACCGAATGTATTCGTTACCGATGGATCATTCATGACCTCTGCCTCTTGCGTTAATCCTTCACTTACTTATATGGCTTTCACTGCAAGAGCGGCGAATCATGCGGTGGAAGAGTTGAAGAAAGGCAATTTGTGAGGAAGCAGTTGGCTATTAGCTGTTGGCTCTTAGCCCGTAGGAGACAAAAACAGGAATTTGTAACGTAAACAAGCTAACAGCCAATAGCCAAAAGCCAATGTCGGACACACTCCATATCAACAACAGCGCTACAACGCAGCAAACCTACGATGCGATCGTCATCGGTTCGGGTATCAGTGGTGGTTGGGCAGCGAAAGAATTGTGCGAACAGGGATTAAAAGTCCTGATGCTGGAACGCGGTCGCAATTTTGAGCACGTCAAAGATTACGCATCGGCTAATAAAGATCCCTGGGACTTTCCCCATCGTGGTACAACCCCGCTCGCAGATCTCAAAGATCGCCCGGTGATTGCCCGCACCTGGGGTAAGTCGGAGCCCATTATCAACTATTGGGCGAAAGACAGCGAAGCGCCTTATTACGAAGAGAAACCTTTTAAATGGTGGCGCGCTTATCAGTTGGGTGGTCGATCTATTTTATGGGGCAGGCAAAGCTATCGCTGGAGTGATCTCGACTTTGAAGCCAATGCAAAAGATGGCTGGGCAATCGATTGGCCCATCCGTTATAAAGACATTGCACCCTGGTATGATCATGTAGAAAAGCATATTGGTGTGAGTGGCTCACTGGAAGGCATCAAACACCTGCCCGATGGTCAATTCCTGCCACCGATGGACATGACTTGTGTGGAGAAGGATGTAGCGGCGCGCATAAAAGACAAGTGGAAAGGCGAACGACACATGATCATCGGCCGTGTGGCCAATCTAACGGTGCCGCATAAGGGCAGAACCAATTGCCAGTTCAGAAACCGTTGCTGGGAAGGATGTCCCTTCGGCGGGTATTTCAGTACGCAATCTTCTACCTTGCCCGCGGCAAAGGCGACGGGTAATCTCACTATCCGTCCCTGGAGCATCGTGTCGAAAATTCTGTATGATAAAGACAAGAAGAAAGCCAGGGGTGTAGAAGTGATGGATGCAGAGAACAACAAGACCTACGAATTCTATTCGAAGATTGTTTTCGTGAATGCATCTGCCCTTAACAGTGCCTGGGTATTGATGAATTCGGCCACCGATATCTGGCCCGATGGTTTAGGGAGCAGCAGCGGGGAACTGGGTCACAATATCATGGACCATCACTATAACCTCGGTGCATCGGGCATGGTAGAGGGTTATGAAGACAAATACTATTATGGTCGCCGCGCAAACGGTATCTATATTCCCCGGTTCGTAAACATCAATGGCGACAAACGCGACTACCTGCGTGGATTTGGTTACCAGGGTGGTGCAGCCAGACAAGGTTATAACCGATCAGTCGAAGAACTGGCGATCGGCGCTGCATTCAAAGATGCGCTCACGGAGCCTGGTGCATGGACAATGAATATCGGTGGTTTTGGCGAAGTGTTGCCGCACCACCAGAATAAAATCAGTTTGGATAAAACAGGAAAAGATAAGTGGGGGCTTCCCATTTTATCAATGGATGCAGTGCTGCAGGAAAATGAACTGAAGATGCGCAAAGATATTGTTAGCGAAGCAGTCGCCATGCTGGAAGCCGCCGGTGTGAAAGACATCAAAACGCGTGATACTGGTCACGAGATCGGCGATGGTATCCACGAAATGGGCAGTGCGCGCATGGGCCGCGATCCAAAAACATCGGTGCTCAATGAACACAACCAGGTATGGGATGCAAAAAATGTATTTGTAACCGATGGTGCCTGCATGACCTCCGCCTCCTGCGTTAACCCTTCGCTTACCTATATGGCGCTCACGGCAAGGGCGGCGAATTATGCGGTGGGTGAGTTGAAGAAAGGGAATTTGTAGCCGCAGGCTGCAAGCTGCAAGCTACAGGCTGACGACTAACTACTACGGACTAAAGACTATCGACTAAACATGGGGGATTCACTTAATATCAACAACAAAGCCATCACACAAAATACCTACGATGCGATCGTTGTTGGCAGCGGCATCAGCGGAGGCTGGGCGGCAAAAGAGCTTTGCGAAAAGGGATTGAAGACGCTTGTATTGGAAAGAGGAAGAGATGTAGTGCATGTGAAAGATTATACAGGAACTAACAAAGACCCCTGGGAATTGGATCACCATGGTAGTTTAAGCAAGAAAGTGCAGGAAGAAAGTCCGATCCAAAGTAAATGCTATGCCTTTAACGAAGTGTCGAAGCATTTCTTTGTGAACGACGTAGAAAATCCCTACACACAGGTAAAGCCTTTCGATTGGGTAAGGGGTAACCATGTAGGCGGAAGAAGCTTAACCTGGGGCCGCCAGTGTTACCGCTGGAGCGATATCGATTTTGAAGCAAATGCAAAAGACGGCCACGGTGTTGACTGGCCCATACGTTACAAGGACATTGCGCCCTGGTATGATTATGTAGAACCCTTTGTTGGCATCAGCGGCTCGATTGAGAATTTGCCGCAACTGCCCGATGGAAAATACCTGCCAGCGATGGAAATGAACTGCCTGGAGAAGCAGGTGGCAGAAAGAATTCAAAAAAGTTTCAAAGACGGCCGGCGTATGATCATCGGTCGATCTGCGAATCATACGGCCAGGCTTGGTGAACGTGGTCCCTGTCAGTTCAGGAGCAAATGCCACGAGGGTTGCCCCTTTGGTGGTTATTTCAGCAGTAACTCTGCTACCTTACCGGCTGCCAGGAAAACAGGTAACCTAACACTGCGTCCGTTTTCGATTGTGCTGGAAGTATTGTATGATAAAGACACGAAGAAGGCAAAAGGCGTTCGCATACTCGATTCGGAAACCATGAAGACCGAAGAGTATTACGCGAAGATAGTTTTCATCAATGCATCTACTCTCGGAACAACGCATATTCTATTAAGCTCAGTATCGGATGTATTTCCAAATGGGTTTGGCAATAGCAGCGGACAGGTAGGACATAACCTGATGGATCATCATTATGGCGTAGGGGCGAACGGTGAGTCAGACGAGTTTGCCGATAAATACACCTACGGTCGCCGGCCCAATGGAATTTATATTCCCCGCTTTCGTAATATCAGCGCTGCTACGAGACAAAAAGAGTATGTACGCGGGTTTGGTTACCAGGGGGGTGCTGCAAGAGGAAGAATTTCTATCGAAGAAGGTTTGGGAGCAGCCTATAAAGATTCACTTACCGAACCAGGCAACTGGACATTCGGAATTGGCTCCTGGGGAGAACACCTTCCGTATTATGAGAATACCGTAACGCTCGATAAAAACAAAAAAGACAAATGGGGACTGCCCACGCTGGTGATCGACTGCGAGTTCAAAGAAAATGAAAAAGCGATGCGCAAGGATATGATGAACAGTGCCGCCGAAATGCTGGAGAAAGCTGGTTTGAAAAATATTTCAACCTACGACGCTGCGCCGGCACCCGGTTTCTGTATCCATGAAATGGGAACAGCCCGCATGGGTAAGGATCCAAAAACATCGGTGCTCAATGGCCACAACCAGGTGCACGATGCTAAAAATGTATTCATCACCGATGGTGCCTGCATGGCTTCATCTGCCTGCCAGAATCCATCAATAACGTATATGGCGCTTACTGCAAGAGCCGCTGATTTTGCGGTAAGCGAGTTGAAGAAAGGAAACCTGTAAAAAGCTGTTGGCTGTTAGCTATTAGCCTTTTGCAACCAGACACGAATTAATCACTGAAACAAGCCAAAAGCCAACTGCCAAAAGCCAATGGCCGATTCGTTACATATCAACAACCGCGCAAAAGCGCAAAATACCTACGATGCGATCGTGATCGGATCGGGGATCAGCGGCGGCTGGGCGGCCAAAGAATTGTGTGATCATGGATTGAAGACCCTGGTATTGGAACGTGGGCGCGACGTAAAGCATATCAAAGATTATCCAACAACTACGATGGATATCTGGGAGTTTCCGCATCGCACAAGGCTCACGACAAAACTTTCGCAGGAGAACCCGATTGCTGATAGCTGTTATGCGTTTGATGAGGCTACACAGCATTTTTTCGTGAAAGACAAAGAACACCCCTACATACAGGAAAAACCTTTTGATTGGATTCGTGGCTACCAGGTAGGCGGAAAATCTTTGATTTGGGCACGGCAAACACAGCGCTGGAGTAAATATGATTTTGAAGGTCCGGCCCGAGATGGTTTCGCGGTTGACTGGCCCATTCGTTACGAAGACCTGGCACCCTGGTACAGTCATGTGGAGAAGTTCGCAGGCATTAGTGGCAATAAAGACGGCGTAGAAACCTTACCCGATGGTGAGTTTTTGCCGCCCTGGGAAATGAATTGTCCGGAGAAACATATCCAGGAAAAAATCCTGGCAAAGTATAAAGATCGCTATGTGGTGCAGGGCAGGTGCGCACATCTGACCAAACCCAATGATGTGCATTTGCAGCAGGGCCGCGGGCAGTGCCAGGCCAGGAATATCTGTTACCGGGGATGCCCGTTCGGCGGCTATTTCAGCAGCAACTCGTCAACATTGCCCTGGGCGTTCAAAACGGGTAACCTCACATTGCGACCAGATTCCGTGGTGCATTCGATCATGTATGATGAGAAAACAAATAAGGCGATTGGAGTAAAGGTGATAGATGCCCACAGCAAACAGGAGCTCGAGTATTATGCCCGGATCATTTTTGTGAATGCAGCATGTTTGAACAGTAACCTGGTATTGCTGAACTCGGTGTCGAACCGCTTTCCAAACGGACTGGGTAACGATAACGGCTTGCTGGGTAAATATATCGCCTTCCATAACTACCGGGGAAACATCAACGCCAGTATCGAAGGCTTTGAAGATAAGATTGATTATGGGAGGAGACCCACCGCTGTGATGATGCCCAATTTCCGGAATGTTTACAAACAGGAAATGGACTTTTTACGCGGTTATATGGTACATTACAGTGCTGGCAGGGGTCGCATGGGTGATACTTCGGAAGGTGCCAGCATCGGCGGCGCCTGGAAGGATAGTTTAACTGAACCGGCACCTTACTGGAATGTGTTTATGATGATGCAGGGCGAAACCATTCCGAAAGCATCAAATGAAGTTAAGCTGAGTAAGGATAAGAAAGATGACTGGGGTGTTCCTTTGCTGGTAGCCAACGTGGACTATGATGCGAATGATGAAAAACTGTTGAAAGACTTTCTGCAACAAGGTTCCGAAATGCTGGAAGCAGCCGGATGTAAAAATATCAATGCATTCGATAATGGACGCAGGCCCGGGAACGATATACACGAGATGGGCGGCGTAAGAATGGGCAAGGACCCCAAGACCTCCCTGCTGAACAAATGGAACCAGTTGCACAGCTGCAGCAATGTGTTTGTGACCGACGGCGCCTGCATGGTGTCGACGGGTACGCAAAATCCATCGCTTACATTTATGGCGCTCACCGCAAGGGCCGCCAATCATGCGGTGGATGAATTAAAAAAAGGTAACTTGTAAACAGTATAAAACAAACCATATGGACAGAAGAGAGCTTCTCAAAATGATTACCGTGCTTACGGGCGGTGCCGTTATCGGCGGCGAACTGCTGCTCAGCGGGTGTAAAAATGAACCAACGGTGGGCGGCGCGGTATTCACAGCCCAGGACACCGCCTTCCTGGATGAAGTGGCGGACACTATCCTGCCCACCACCAGCAGTCCGGGTGCCAAAGCAGCAAAAGTGGGCCAGTTTATGACCGTGATGGTGAACGATTGCTACACAGAGGGCGATCAGAAAGTCTTCCACGAAGGCATTGCCAAACTGGACGAAGCCTGCAAGAAAGAAACAGGCAAATCATTTATGGAAGCGACGCCGGAAGAACGAACCAAGTTCCTGACAGCCCTCGATAAAGAAGCCAAGGAATACCAGAAGAGTAAGAAGAAGGAAGATCCTTCGCACTATTTCACGATGATGAAACAGCTCACCCTCTTCGGTTATTTCACCTCGAAAGAGGGGGCTACCCAGGCACTGCGCTATGTGGCAGTTCCAGGAAAGTACGAGGGTTGTATCGACTACAAAAAAGGCGATAAAGCCTGGGCAACTTAGTAAGACTTCGTATAGCCTTCATACTGCCGGCCGGCCAATAACTGTCCGGTTGCATTGGGGTACCAGGTGTTCAAGACCTGGTACCCTTTTTTTATTCCAGCAGTCTCACGAAAAAGCCGATGAACGGGCAAAGCAGGAAAGTGCGTACATTAGGTCTGGCACCTGTTCATCTACAACCACTGAATATGAAAAAAATTTTTCTCTTTATTGCTACGTCACTGGTAATAATCGCTGCTACAGCGCAATCGGGCAATGATAAAAAACAAATCATTGAAATTCTTAACCAGCAAACACTGTATTGGAACAAAGGCAACCTCGAGGAGTTTATGTCGGGTTACTGGCAAAGCGACTCGCTGATGTTCATCGGTAAGAACGGGGTTACTTACGGTTATGCCAATACGCTGGCAAATTACAAGAAGAGCTACAATGGTCCCGAACAGATGGGAAAACTCTTTTTTGACATCATAAAAGTGCAGAAACTTTCGTCCGACTATTACTGGGTGCTGGGTAAATGGATGCTAAAACGCACAGTGGGTGATTTAAGTGGTCACTATACGCTGCTGTTCCGCAAGATTGCAGGCAAGTGGAAGATTGTAGCGGATCATAGCAGTTGAAAAGTTTAAGGGTTTAATAGTTTAAAAGTTCTCCCTGTGTAACTCCCTGCCAAATCATCAGTTAGCTTGAGTTCTGCAGCTTGTTGCTATGGGTAACTTTAGGTTTCCATAGCCTTCCCGCGCAAATTGTTTTATCCGGCCCAGTGACGGCGAAGCGTTTGCCTCCATTGTAACTACTCTGGCTTCAAAACGCCTTGATGGCCGATT
>JAGWTK010000674.1 GCA_028876035.1 Bacteroidota bacterium | reverse complement strand
TGGCGTAGGAGAAAACTACATTCATGTTTGCGAGAACTCGAAGGGTGTTTTCTCGAAGGGCGCCAAAGATGTTGGCAAAGGGCTCCGCGACGTACTCGAAAATTATGTACGTGAGTTTGTTTACGAATATCCCTGCCATTCTCCACATGAGAAACGCTGGTACAGGATGATCGCCACACCGTTAAAGGATCGTAAATACCGGGGGGCCGTGGTGATGCACCTGGACATTTCCGAAATAAAAAGGCTGGAAGAAGAAAGGTTGAAAAGCAAGATGACGGAACAAAAGAAAATTACCCGTGCAATGCTGCTTGGCCAGGAGCAGGAAAGAAGCCAGATTGGCCAGGAGCTCCACGACAATATCAGCCAGTTACTCGCGGCCATGCGCATGAAACTTAATCTTTACCTGGCGAAATCTGCTGTAAAATCACCGGTAATTGAAGATTGTATCGCCAACCTGGAAGAGGCCGTTGCGGAAACAAGGAATCTCTCCCATCGTATGCTGATGCCGCGGTTCAGGGAAAGCAGTTTCCGGGAAGCGCTTCAATCCCTCGCGCACAACTATGTTACACCCACAAGAAAAGTGCAGATAGAGGCCGCAAGCCTTATGGAAGCTACCATTTCCCCGGCCATCCTTGAAACATTGTACCGAATTGCACAGGAGCAATTGCATAATATCGACAAACACGCTCATGCTTCGAAAATAAATATTGTCATTGGCTCAACCGACCAGCACGCGCAGATGTCGATTAGTGACAATGGAAATGGATTTGATTTAAAAGAAAAGCGACAGGGGGTTGGTCTGACTAACATTATGAACCGCGCTGAGTCATTCAACGGGCATGTAAAGATTTTATCGGAGCCGGGCCACGGATGTATGTTGCTGGTGGATATTCCGCTGGCAGAATAATGGACCCGGCGTGCGTTTTACCCGAGTCGTTGTTTTACCCATTCTTTCACGAGCTCGAGCTGCTCCCGGATACCAATATGCGAATTATCCAGTTCGATGGCATCGGCTGCTTTCCTGAGGGGGCTCACTTCCCGGTGAGAGTCGATGTAGTCGCGCAGCTCAAGGTTGGCCCTTACTTCGTCGATGGTAACGTTCGGATTCTTTTCGTATAACTCGTGAAAGCGCCGCTGGACACGGATAGCTTTATCTGCCGTCATAAAAATCTTGAGCTCAGCGGCCGGAAAAACGACGGTGCCGATATCTCTTCCATCCATAACGATACCTTTTTGCCGGCCCATCATCTGCTGCTGTGCCACGGCAAATTCGCGCACCTCCCTGATTGCAGCTACTTCGCTTACTTTCTCCGCCACTACCAGGTCGCGGATTACATATTCAACGTTTTCGCCGTTCAGGTACATTTCGGTTTGCCCGTTTTTATGGTTGGCACGAAACTCCAGCGAGATGTGCTGCAAAGCGCTGGTAACTTCTGCAGGGCTGGTCCAGTCGATATGGTTACGGAGAAAATAGAGTGTAATGGCCCGGTACATGGCGCCGCTGTCGATATAGGTATAGGATAATTCGCGGGCGAGTTGTTTTGCAAGGGTACTCTTTCCGCAGGAGGACCATCCGTCGATGGTAATGATAATTGCCGGTACTGAAGACATGCCAGGGTATTGTGCAGCAAAAATGCACAAAAAACCGCAGGGCCGGGAAAGAAAAATGCCGGCATGACGCCGGCATTCAAATATTATTCTTTGCAAGACTAAGCTTCAGATCTCTCAGTCGCCTTTTCTTTCAGGCTGAACCTGATTTTAGCATTGTCCTTATCAAAATCCGCAATCAGCACGTCCCCGTTTTTGATATTCATGTTCAGGATTTCCTCTGCCAGCGGGTCTTCCAGGTATTTTTGGATCGCCCTGTGCAGCGGTCGCGCGCCAAATTGTGAATCATAGCCCTTGTCGGCGATAAAC
>JAGWTK010000117.1 GCA_028876035.1 Bacteroidota bacterium | reverse complement strand
CAATGCCCTTGACACCATCGATACGCCCAAACTTTTCTCCTTTCTTAAAGACTATTTTTCCAGGGAGCCGGTGGAACTTATACTGATTGGCGAGCCCAAAAATCTCGACGACAGCGATACGCATGCAACGCCGCTGGTGCGCAAGGCTATAGAACGGCTGCGCAAAGAATTTCCCCTGGTACCTGTGCAAACCGTAGACGAGCGCTACAGCTCAAAACTGGCAAAAGAAGCGATGCTGCAGATGGGCATGAAGAAAATGCAACGGCGCGATAAGGCCATGGTCGACAAAATCGCAGCCACTATTTTACTCCAGGAATACCTTGCGCAGAGAGGCTAAAAATGCGGCTGATAGCGGGTTTTCAAATACCTTTGCAGGTAAGGAACTGAATTTTACCAGCATGATTTTACCAATTGTGGCCTATGGCGATCCGGTGTTGCGGACAGTAGCGGCAGATATCACGCCCGATTACCCGGGGCTGACGAAACTCATTGAAGATATGTGGGAAACCATGTACGCCAGCAATGGCGTGGGACTGGCGGCTCCGCAAATCAACAGGAACATCCGGCTTTTTGTTATCGACAGCGAGCAAATTTTTAACAACCAGGACGATGAAGATAAAGGTATGTATCCCGATGAGCCGGGGCATAGGCTTGTTTTTATCAATGCACATATTGTTGCGCTCGATGGAAAAGAATGGCCTTATAACGAAGGCTGCCTCAGTATTCCTAAAATCCGCGAGGATGTGATGCGGCCTTCACAGGTGACGATAGCCTGGGTAGATGAAAACTTCACACCGCACACCGCCAGCTTTAATGGCATTACCGGCCGTATCATCCAGCATGAATACGATCACATCGAAGGCAAACTGTTCATCGATTATTTGAAGCCCCTGAAAAGAAAATTGTTGAAGGGCAAGCTGGATGATATCACAAAGGGAAAAATAAAAGTAGATTACAAAATGGCATTTCCCCGCTGATGCCTTTTCATTCCATGCCAAGTTTAATAGCCGGCCAATGAAAATGCGTCTGTTCTCTGCCTTTTTTATATTACTGTTGCCCTTGCTGCTGGCAGCACAGCAGGACTCTACCGTTAATATCGGTAAAAAGGTCGTCACGCTAAAGGAAGTGGTGGTACGTAACCGGCTCAACGTGGCAGGCTTTATCGAACGCGTTAAGAATGATACCACTTTTTACAAGGCTTTTAAAAACCTGAAAGTTTCCGGTTATACTGCACTGAATGATATCCGGATGCTCGACAAGCAGGGGCGGGAAATTGCGTCGCTCCAGGCAAAGACAAGGCAACGGGAGAAGAACGGTTGCCGTTCCACCGAATGGCTGGATGAAAAAGTGAATGGCGATATCTACGATGAGCAACATAACTGGAACTACTATACCTGTGAGCTGTACGCCGGGTTGCTGTTTGCAAAAGGAACCATCTGTGGCGAAAGTAATGTGGTGAAGGGGACAGAGCTTAGTATTGCCAATAAAAAGGGAATAGAAAAACACAAG
The DNA here is from genome assembly GCA_028876035.1 of Bacteroidota bacterium. Lineage (GTDB taxonomy): Bacteria > Bacteroidota > Bacteroidia > Chitinophagales > Chitinophagaceae > JACMLD01. The sequence goes on along the minus strand of JAGWTK010000117.1, from coordinate 8,393 downwards.
GAGCAGCTCAAGATGCTGTTCTTCAATCCCGGCAAAAAAATACCGGGCATTCCGTTCATTGGTGATAAGATTGCAATATTCGACGATGAAGTGTCTTCCCGGTACGACTTTATCATAGACATGGCCGAATACCAGGGCCAGCTTTGTTATGTGTTCACGGTGAAAGCGCGTGCCGATCTTAGCAGCAGTGAAAAAAACGACATTGTGATCAACGAGATGGTCACCTGGTTCAATCCGAAGAACCTGGAAATTGTAGCCAGGAAATATGATCTGAGTTACGACGCTGCCGTGTATGACTTCAACGTGCAGATGGAAGTAGAAATGGAAAAATTCGATGATTTGCTCGTGCCCCGTCTCATCCGCTATAACGGTAACTGGCATGCGCTTTTCAGGAAACGGGAGAGAGGCGTATTCACTGCCACCTTGTTTGGCTTCAACAAAGGGAGTTAGTCGCCGCGTATTTTCTTTGTCGTAACATACCCCCTCCATTTTTCAATGACCAGTTGCATGTCGGTCGCCAGTTCACTTTTGAACAACATGTTTTCCCGTGTGCGCGGGTGAACAAAGCCTAGTTCTTTAGCGTGCAGGGCGTGCCGGGGGCAGATGGCAAAGCAGTTGTCGACAAACTGCCGGTATTTGGCGAAAATGGTTCCTTTTACAATGGTATCACCGCCATACGTGTCATCATTGAAAAGAGGATGACCAATATGCTGCATATGCACCCTGATCTGGTGGGTGCGGCCCGTTTCGAGCCGGCATTCTACCAGTGTTACATAGCCGAAACGTTCGAGCACGCGGTAATGGGTGATGGCTTCTTTGCCGTGTTCACCATCGGGGTAGGCAGCAAATAGTTTACGGTGACGGATGTTGCGGCCCACGTGTGCGATGATAGTTCCGCTTTCTTCTGCCAGATCTCCCCAAACCAGCGCGATGTAACGACGGTGAACGGAATGATCGTAAAACTGTTTGGCCAGGGAACTGACGGCCTTATCGGTTTTACCCAGCACCATTAGCCCGCTGGTGTTTTTGTCGATCCGGTGTACCATGCCATAGCGGGGCAGGTTTTCTTCTGAAATAGATTTATTCTGTGCGATAAGATAAGCGGCAACACCGTTCAGCAAAGTGCCGGTGTAGTTGCCTGATCCCGGATGCACGACCAAACCCGCCGGCTTGTTGATGATAAGCACGTCTTCATCTTCATACACGATGTTGAGCGGCATGTTTTCCGGAATAACTTCCTCGCCATGTACTTCCTTGTGACTGTATACAACGATTTCGTCGCCTGGCTTAATCTTATAACTGGCCTGCACAGATTTGTTATTCACCAGCACGCGGCCAGCGTCGATTCCCTGCTGTACTTTATTGCGGGTGGCATTTTCAATGCGGGCGGTCAGGAATTTGTCGAGCCGGATAGGTTGCTGCCCGCGGTCGATCCTGAGCGATAGCCGCTCGTAGAGTTCCTCCGGTTCTTCGGGGTCATTGCGTTCGTCCTGTTCTTCTTCGCTCCGCATGAAAAATTTTTGCAAATATAGATTATTATCCCCCGGGGAAAGCAATGAACCAATGTTGGCAAAGGCTTGTTACTTTTGCAGGATGCAGGATGTTTTATTCAATGACCTGGGGCAATGTGGTTACCAGCATGCATGGGATCTGCAGGAATTGTTGCTGCGCGAAAATATCGATGCGAAATTGTTGCACAGGGCAGAAACCGGAAGCAACGATCCTGCTGCTACAAAGCATTGGTTGCTGTTTGTTGAACATCCGCCCGTTTACACACTCGGTAAAAGTGGTAAAGAAGAGCATGTGCTGATAAGTGAATCGGAAAGGGCGGCTAAAGGCATTGAATATTTTCATACCAACCGGGGAGGGGATATTACATTCCATGGACCAGGACAGATCGTGGGTTATCCCATTCTCGACCTTGAACGTTTTTATACAGATATCGGTTTATACCTGCGGAACCTGGAACAGGTTATCATTGATACATTGGCCGACTATGGCCTGAAAGGAGAGCGATCGTCCGGTGAAACCGGTGTTTGGCTGGAACCTGGTATAAAGGGCCGGGAGCGAAAGATATGTGCGATTGGTGTTCGGTGCAGCCGCTGGATTACCATGCATGGCTTTGCATTCAATGTAAATACGGATCTTACTTATTTTGATTATATCATACCCTGCGGAATACAAAACAAGCAGGTCGCTTCACTGGAAAACGAGCTGGGACGGCCGATGGACCTGTTCGAAGTAAAAGAGAGGGTAAAGGGAAATTTTGAAAAAGTATTTGGCGTGACATTGCATGCGGTTCCTGTACCGTATACTCAGAAATCCCTGGGGATGTAAAGCTTGTGTTTCTCCTTCAGCTGACCATCTTCATACAGTTCGAAGCGAAACCAGCCAGCATGTATAAAATTGGCTTTGTCCAGCACCAGCATCGTATCCTTGATCTGTTTGATCTCCATGACCGGTGCGCCCGACTCTTCGAAAAATTTCAAAGTGTATTTTTTCTCCATTGCGAGTGGCAGTAGAATTTTTACGTTACCGTCCTTTTCGGTAAACACCAGTTTCGAAGGCTTATACACTTCTTTCGGAACAAAGGGTTTTATCACCAGCGTGTCGGCTGTATTGAATAAGACGGTGTCTTTTGTTTTTAGCGCGATGGAATCACGGTAACGCCTTAGCGAGCGCTCACCTACCTGTGCAATCAGGGTGTCTCTCTTTTTTATGAAGATGATTCGCTCCGGTATTTCTTTCGGCTTTACAGGCTCTGGCTTAATGACGGGCTTTTTATCGGATTCTTTCACCGGTTCGGGAAACGGTTGGTTGATGGGTTGCGTTGGCGGTTCGGTTTTGCCTGCAGGATCCTGCACTGGCTGCAACACCGGTGTTTCTTTTTTAACGCCTTCTGCGATACGCGATGTATCGAGCACTGGTCTTTTCGATTTACTGAACATATAATTGCCGCTGTCGAGCAGGATGTACAGCCGGTAGAACATGTGTTCATTCGGCGCCTTTGTGTCGGCAAATCCGTTTTGGGGAACCGTGGGATCGGGGAGCGTAAGAATCGACTTAAAATTCCTGGTGCTGTCGAATGAGCGCTGAATGGTAAGTTGGCGGATAGAATCACCAAAGGGATTGTTCCAGCTAACGATGATCCTGTTCTTTCCTTTGTTCACCACTTTGAATGCAGGCAAGGTATCCTGTGCAGAGGATAATATGCCAAAAGACATCAGCAGAGCCAGGATACCAATTGCCCGAAATCGCATGCGGTCTAAATTAGAAGGCCTCGCGGAAAAATGCAAATATAACCGGAGGCGATCCAAAATTGCTTAAAAAATTAACTGGTCTTTACCTAAAGAACGGTTGCCTTGCAGTCCGCCACTATGTATTGCCAGGATACGGCTTCCGCCAGGAAATCGTCCGGCTTTGATCGTTTCGGTAATTCCATAAAATAATTTGCCTGTATAAACGAAATCAGAAGGGATACCGGTGTTCGTGTACCACTCGTTCATAAACTGCAGCAGGCGATCCGGATGTTTGGCATATCCCCCGAATTCAAAACCGGAGATAATTTGCAAGGTTCCCGGTACATCGCTGGCTGTTGCAGCAGGTTGCCAGTTTTCAAAACCTTTCAATACGGGGAACGCGCAGATTTTTTGGCCCTGCGATGTTGCCGACAATAACCCGTTAGCCATGGTGCCCGTACCCATTGCGCAGCATACATGCGTATATTTCTGCATATCTATGTATTGAGCGATGCTGGCGGCACCTCGTATTCCAGCGGGCCCGGCGCCGCCGGCTGGAATGATGCAGGCATCCTGGTGATGTTTTGCCAGCTCTTTTAAAAATGCGGCGTCTTCTGTACGTTGAAATTCTTTTCTGTTGAGGAAATGCAACAGCATGCCCATTTCTTCGGCATCGCGGAGGGTGGGGGATAATGCTGCAGGCTTTTCACCCCGGATATAGCCAACGCTGGCAAGTCCCAGGCGGGAAGCAGCGGCGGCTACGGCTACAATATGGTTGGAATAGGCGCCACCAAAGCTTAGGAGCGTTTTCCTGCGCAGTGAAATGACTTCGTTAAGGTAGTAACGCAGTTTAAACCACTTATTTCCCGAAATAACGGCATCTATTTTGTCAAGCCTCATAACATCGAGGCATATTCCTGCGTTAGTAGCAACCGGTAAAACCACTGCTTCGGCAGTGATGGCATTCAATTCAACAATGTCTTCAGTTCGCTGCAATAAGCCTGGTTTTGTGCCACAACTTTATTTTATATTTTCGTGCCAGCAAAAAAATAATCAATGAAACAACCCACACTTTTGATCCTGGCGGCTGGAATGGCTTCCCGTTATGGCAGTATGAAACAGATCCAGTCGTTTGGACCGGGCGGAGAAACCATTGTGGACTACTCTATCTACGATGCGATCCGCGCAGGTTTTAAGAAAGTAGTGTTCATTATCCGCAAGGAATTCGCCGCCGATTTCCGGGCGATTTTTGATCCCAAGCTAAAAGGAAAAGTGGAAGTAGACTACGTGTTCCAGGATCTGCATGCATTCACCGATGGCTTTGCAGTTCCACCTGATCGTACGAAACCCTGGGGTACCGCCCACGCAGTTCTGTGTGCGAAAGACGCGGTGAAAGAGCCGTTTGCTGTAATCAATGCCGATGATTTTTATGGGAAAGACGCCTTTGAAAAGGCCTATACATTTCTTACCGGTGATGCGGGTGACAAAGTGTATTCTATTATCGGTTACGATTTGCTGAAAACGCTTTCTGAAAATGGAACTGTAAACCGTGGCGTTTGCCAGGTTGATGAGCAGGGAAACCTGACCGCCATCGCAGAACGGATAAATATCTCCATGCAAAATGGCAGGATATTGTGCGACGATAACCAGGAGCCAAAAGAGTTGCCGCTCCATTCAAGCGTTTCGATGAATTTCTGGTGTTTCACTCCTTCGATTTTTCCTTACTCTGAGCAATTATTCAACGAATTTCTCTCGAAGAATATCAGCAATATCAAGTCGGAGTTCTTTATTCCCATTGTAGCGGATGAATTCATCAACAGTGGTACGGGCGTCATTAAAGTGATACCTACCTCCGCACAATGGTTTGGCGTAACCTACAAAGAAGATGCGCCGGGCGTAAAATCGAGCCTGGATGCGCTGGTAGCAGCTGGGGAATATCCCGCTAAACTCTGGTAAAGAACATGTAATTACTTTGCATAACAAAAGGGTCGCATGGCGGCCCTTTCTTGTTTTGCAGCAATGCACTAAAAAAATAAAGCCCCGCAGAACGGGGCTTTGCATTAACCAGGGAATATATTTATTGGTAAGTCTTAACCAGGAATACGCAATCTTCAATTTTCTTGATTTGTTGCGGGCGCTCCATACCTCTCACCAAAGAGTTTGGTGACAATTTGATGTTCTGGTAGCTGGTGTCTTTCTTCAATTCGTCCAGTGATTTAAAGATATTTTTTGCAGTGACAGCAAAAACAAAACCCTGTGCCTGCAACTGGCGTGTGCTTAGAATACCAACTACTTCACCATTTTTATTGAATACGGGTCCGCCGCTGTTGCCGGGGTTGGCCGCAACCGCAATCTGGCAAGTCATGGTGTCACCGTTGAAACCGGTATTCGCACTCATATAACCTTCGCCGTACACAATTTCGTCGCGGGGGAAACCCAGGGTAAAGATTTGCTCACCAAGGTCGGCACCTGATTTTTTGAACCCGTATGGCAAACCTGGATAGGGCTTGAATTCTTCGTCGTCGATTTTAAGAATGGCGAGATCGCGCTCTGCATCAATACGGGCAACGCTGGCCCTGAATTCCTGGCCTTTTGCCTGTACGATGATGGTTTTCCCATCTTTCACAACGTGGGCATTGGTCACCAGGTATCCTTTGGGATCAATTAAAAAACCGGTACCACCGAATTTAAATTTTTCATTCTCCGGCACCCGGTTAACAGATGCATGACTTGTATCTAACTTATTGTTGACTTCCCGCTTAAATCCATACAGCTCCCGCCGCAATTGCTCCACTTGTTGCTTGCTGTCGGGTGTAAAATAGGCGACCAATCCGCTGATGGTAATCGCAATAATTCCCGCAATAGAGGCAGCGACCGCCCAAACCCGGCGGTATTTCTTCATGATATCGATCACGCGAGTGCGGGCAGCCAGGGGCCTGATAGCGCCGGTATCCAGCAGGTTATTGTGGATTTCATTCAGGGAATGGGTGAATCCTTTCCGTTCGGAATACTCATTCACCTGTTGTAAAAACAGCGAATGCTCAACCACAAATTGATCCACTGCAGGATTTGTTTTCCTGAGTTGTTCAAATGCAGTCAGCTCTTCCGGGCTCATGCTGCCCTGTAAAAAGCGTTCTACTGCATCTGCCAATTGAATCTCTTCCATCATTTAATCCCTTTTTTTATGGTGGGCAAAGAATATTTTTTTCAGCCGGTTAAGGCACTTGTATTTCTGGTTTTTTGCGTTGTCTGCATTGGTATAGCCAAAACTACCTGCAATTTCGGTCATGTTCCTTTTCTGCAGGTAATAGGCTTCCAGCAGACTTTTACAGGGTTCACCCAGGCTGAGCAGCGAATGCTCCATGGCCTGAAACTGCTGGTTGCGCAATTCGTGGTGCTCCAATTCCTCTTCAACGGGAACGGTTTCTACCATCGACTCCACCTGTCCCCCGTATTTCTGCAGCTGTTGTAACCTTTTGAGCCACAGTCTTTTACTGACAGAATAGATAAAAGTCTTTAACTGACAGTTCAGCTCAAACTGACCCGATTTTGCCTTCTCGTAAAGAACTATCATTGTTTCCTGGAAAATGTCCCTGGCGTCGTCGGCTGATCCGTTATTGTTGATAATCAATGACTGAACCATGCTGTAATGCGCTGCATAAATGGTTTCAGCGGCCTGTTTATCGCTATTGGCAAGTCCTTTCAGCAGTTCTTTTTCCTGGAATGCGGATGTCACGCTGTGTTATCGTTTAATACCCAAATTAATGATTTGTAACCCAAACAAAGGTTCTAAAAGTTTTTTTTAAAACGCGGGTTACCTTTTTCCAATTGTCGTATTAACCTCAAATCAATCTTTTAAAAACACAAAACAAACAAAGAAATGAAAAAGCTTCTCTTAGTTCTGGCTATCGGCGCTTTCGTAGCATCTTGCAACAACTCTGCTGAAACTGCTACTGCTCCTGTTGATTCAGCTGCTAAAGCAATGGTTGATACTGCTAAAGCTACTTTGGATTCAGCTGCTGCTAAAGTTGATTCTACTGCCAAAGCTGTAGTTGATTCAGCTAAAGCTAAGGTTGACTCTCTGAAAAAGTAATTTGACCTTTTTTCATATGGCAAGCAATCGTTAGAGGCCGTCCTGTTCACAGGAGGGCTTTTTTCTTGCCCATACCACCCATAAAATGTGGGAGAATTGTTATTCTTTTTCTGCCATAGACATGCGGTAAGTATTACTTTTGTGCCCTCAAAAAAAACCAAATGGCACTATCGTCAATTCTTCAGCGATTCAACGAGCCCGAAACGCTCAAAATGGCAAAACTCGGACGTGAACTCAGGGCAAAGGGCATCGATGTTATCGACCTGAGCCTCGGAGAACCCGACTTTGATACCCCCCAGCACATCAAGAACGCCGCAAAAAAAGCGGTTGACGATAACTACTCTCATTATACACCTGTGGCTGGTTACCTCGACTTACGGGAAGCTGTATGCGTAAAGTTCAAACGCGATAACAACCTTGACTATAAACCCGAGAACATTGTTGTTTCTACCGGTGCCAAACAGAGCCTGGCCAATGCTATCCTCGCCCTGGTAGATGACAATGACGAGGTGATTATCCCTACTCCTTACTGGGTGACTTATAGTGAACTCGTGAAAATTGCACGCGGTAAAGTGGTGGACGTTCGCACAAAAGCCAGTGATGGTTTCAAAATAACCCCCGCCCAGCTCGAAGCAGCTATCACTCCCAAAACAAAACTGTTCCTGTTTTCTTCACCCTGCAACCCCTCCGGCGCAGTGTACAGCAAAGCTGAACTGGATGCACTGGCAGCGGTATTCCGGAAGCACCCGGATGTATACATCATCTCCGATGAGATTTACGAATACATCAATTTCGTTGGACAACACGAGAGCATCGCGCAGTTCAGCGATCTGAAAGATCGAATCATCATTGTCAATGGCCTGAGTAAAGGGTTTGCCATGACCGGCTGGCGCCTTGGTTATATCGCCGCCAACCCGGAAGTTGCGAAAGCCTGTGAAAAACTGCAGGGCCAGTTTACCAGCGGTGCTACCGCCGTAACACAGCGTGCGGCCATCGAAGCGCTTACCACCGATCTCACGCCTTCTAAAGAAATGACTGCAGAGTTTACCCGTCGTCGTGCA
>JAGWTK010000116.1 GCA_028876035.1 Bacteroidota bacterium | reverse complement strand
CCAGTTCAGGAGCAGATGCTTTTGAATGGCATGTCAATGGCAGTCTGCAAAGCAGTAGTACCAACTTTAGTTATTCGAACACTGTCGCCGGCACCTACTACATACAGCTCGATGCTATATCCACGGCGGGACACTGCAGGAACGTCGCCTATGATACCATCACGATTACCTGTCCGGTAACCGTAACCATCACGCCGGCCACCGCAACCATCACGCAGAACAATACCATTAATTTTTCCGGCAGTGGATCGGGTATCAGTAACTGGCAATGGACCGTGAACGGTACGCCGGCCGGCAACACCTCCGGCATCAGTCAAACCTTTACTACGCCCGGCATCTACCATATTGCACTGGAAGCAGGCAATGGTACGTGCAGCAGTACGGCAACTGCCACCATTTATGTGACCGACAAATGTGGCAATGGCCTCTTCTATTTCCGTAACCTGTACCAGGCAGGTGCAGGCAATCTTGCGAAGGACATTAAATCAACGGCAGATGGAGGTTCAATCGTCGCGGGACAATTCAGTCCCGATGGCGGCCCCTTTAGCAATGCCTCATTGTTGAAACTGGATGCCGGTGGTACGGCGCAATGGATGTATCGGTATGGAATCACCACCAACAGCCATTTCAAACGCGTGTACCCCACCAGCGACGGCGGCTATATTGCGATTGGGTCGATACAGGCAGCTACTACACAGGGAAGTTTGAAGACATTTATTGTAAAGACCGACGGCACAGGGAATATCGGCTGGGCCAGGGATTACTTGTTGCCCGGCACTTTCTCCATTGAAGGAAATGATATCAAGCAGGCAGCTGATGGATCGTACTATGCCACCGGCACATTGTACCAGCCTGGCAGTACCGGCAGCAGTGATGTTTGGGTGGCAAAACTGGACGGCAGTGGCAATGTAGCCTGGTGGAATGTTTTCGACGCGCGCAGCAGTGAAAATGGTAACGGCATAGCTATTGACAACCGTTCCCTGATCATCACCGGTAACAAGCCAGGGTTGCAATCCAACAATGGTTTCCTGTTAAAACTTGATGCTGCAGCTGGCAATATCCTATGGGCGAACAGCTATGCATCTTCGGCCGATAATTTCTTAGATGTTGCTACTGTGGCTACCGGGTATTTTGTGAACGCCCTTCGAACACCGGGGGCCATCAGCAGCATCTATACAGACCATGTGTTCCTGCAAACGGATGTCAATGGCAAAATGCTATCGGCCCCTTATATCCGGCCTTTCGGCAACACAAAAGAAATTGGTTTTGCGGCAGCGGTTCCGCAATCCAACGGCAGCATCATCAGCGTGACCAGTAGATCAACTACGGGCAGCTATGATGATTTTGTATTGACAAAACTAAATCCGGTCACCGGTGTTCAATGGATGCGCAGCTATGGAGATAATGAAGCAAGACCTGCTGCCATCTCTCAAAACGGCAGCGGAGAATGGTGGTTGGCGGGTGGAAGTGCCGCAAGTGGTATACAGCAAACTTATGTGCTAAAAGCGGACAGCAGCGGGCAAACGGGTACTTGTCCTTCACAGCTCCTACACCAGGAAACTTTTACTGCCAGTTACCAGGTACAGCCTGTTGATTTCACATTAAGCAAAGCCCAGCCGCAATCGGGTTCAAACCCGCAGTCATTGCCAGTAATCATCAACACCGTTTCACTTTGTTCGTTCAATACCTGCGATAGTACCCTAACGCCAAAGGATACCTGTAAACTATGTGCTGGTTTATCGGTCAAAGGTCCCGATACAGCCTGTGTAGGCGCAACAGTCAATTATACCTTTGTAAAAGACACGGCTTGTCCGGCCACTATCCAGATGACGCTGTCTGATACAAGTATTGCCAGCCTCCTGCAGCTGACCGACAGCACAGTGCAATTGCTATTCAAACAACAGGGCCAGGTACAATTGATCGGCCATTTGGGAATGGGTTGCAGCAGCATATCGGATACTATCAGCATACGTTCTCTTTCATCGCCAGGAACGATCAACCTGGGTCCTGACCAATCAATCTGCAGCTTTAGCGCGATTCCATTGCATGCAGGCAAAGGATACCATAGTTACCTGTGGAATGATGGCTCAACAGATTCTGTACTAACCGCCTATAATCCCGGCATGTACTTCGTGACAGCAAAGAATTATTGCGGACAAGTATTCAGTGATACCATTCATCTCACCCTCTTGCCGGCTCCCCCATTTGACCTCGGGCCGGATCTGCAGAAATGTGTGAACGATACACTTACAATCAATGCACCTGGCAGCTATGCGGCGTATACCTGGGCATCATCGTACAATATCAGCAGCACCAGCACCCAAACTATCCGCGTTTGGCCGGCCGTGGACACCATGTACACCGTCGTAGCAACCATTGCGAACGGGTGTAGCGTACTGGACAGTATCCGGGTTCGGGTAACAGCTGCACCGGTGGTAAAACTGGGACCAGATACCAGCTTCTGCGAAGGAAATATGTTGCAACTCATTGCTCCGGCTGGCAATAACAATTATTTGTGGCAGGACGGGTCAACCAGTAACAGCATTGGTGTTTCCGCAGTGGGTACCTATTGGGTAAAAGTGACTGCAGCCAACGGATGTACCGGTTCGGATACCATAAACGTTTTGAAAGTTTATCCTAATCCTGTCAATATCCTTGACAGCATGGCCAGTATTTGCGGTGGCAAAACGATAACCCTTAGTTCCGGTCAAAGCTGGTCCACCTATCTATGGTCCAATAACAGCAACGCTGCTACCATCACAATCAGCCAGCCCGGTAAATACTGGTTGAAAGTGACCAATAGTGTTGGTTGCACCGGCAGTGATACGATTATCGTCGCGCCGGGCAGTAATTGCGGTACAGGCATCTGGTTCCCGAATGCTTTCACGCCCGACCACAATGGTAACAATGATACCTATAAGCCCGTTTGCTTCAGCATTCCGGTGCAGTACCACCTGTACATCTACAACCGGTACGGTGAGAAGGTGTTTGAAACGACGGACTATACAAAAGGCTGGGATGGAATCTTCCGCGGCACTAAACAGGCAGCAGGCGGGTTTGTGTGGTGGTGCCGGTACCAGTTAAGCGGACTGACGCCCGTCATCGCGAAAGGTAATTTGATCCTGGTGAGGTAATGCGCTGAATGCGTAACTTCGGCCATCCTCCATCATCAATCGATCAACTTGGAAACGAACAATCCTTACGCGCACGTAGAGACACACCTCAAGAGTTCTGACCTGCTTACTGATATTGTCATTGGTATGAGCGATGGACTTACGGTGCCTTTCGCACTGGCAGCTGGTTTGAGCGGCGCCATCAGCAATACAAGTTTAATTGTTATCGCAGGTATTGCAGAGATCGCAGCAGGTTCCATTGCGATGGGACTGGGTGGCTACCTTGCCGGCAAAACCGAAGTTGACCATTACAACAGTGAACTTAAACGCGAATACGATGAAGTGGAACGTCTTCCCGAAAAAGAAAAGGAAGAAGTGCGGGAGTTTTTTGAAAGCCTGGGATTGAGCCGTTCGATCCAGGACCAGGCAGTGGCAGAAATGACGCGCGATAAAGACAAGTGGGTTGATTTTATGATGAAGTATGAACTGGGGCTCGACAAACCCGATGAAAAACGCGCCGCCAGAAGCGCCTTCAACATCGGCGCCTCTTATGTCGTTGGTGGTATTATTCCACTAAGCCCTTACTTTTTCGTAAATGACGGCGTCACAGGGTTAAAAATATCAGCACTCATAACCCTGGCCTGTTTATTCATATTTGGTTTCTTCAAGAGTAAAATGACAGGCGTAAACCCCTGGGCAGGTGCTGTACGCGTGATGCTGATTGGTGCCGCAGCGGCTGCCTGCGCTTTTGGAATTGCAAGACTTATCGAAAGTCATTAATCTTTATTGCTGGCTGACATCGAGAACGGGGCATCCTGCCTTGTTATTCCCCGCTGCCTGTTGGGAAGCGCACCCATCGTGAAGTGGAGTGTTGTTCCTTTTTGTAATGCTGAATGGGATATCCAGTTTTTCGGGTATACATTACCGTTCATCTGCAACGACTGGATGTAGCGGTTGACTTCGCTGCTTCCCGGGGCATCGATCACAATCTTATTTCCATTTTCAAGCGTTACCGTCATCTTCTTAAACAGTGGTGTACCCAAAACGTACTGATCACTTGCAGGCGTCACCGGGTAGAATCCCATCGCTGAAAAAACATACCAGGCAGAAGTTTGACCGTTGTCTTCATCCCCGCAATAGCCATCGGGCGTCGCCTTGTATAACTTACGCATAGCTTCTCTCACCCAATACTGGGTTTTCCAGGGCTGGCCGGCATAATTGTACAAATAGATCATGTGTTGAATCGGCTGGTTGCCGTGCGCATATTGTCCCATCCCGGCTATCTGCATTTCCCTGATCTCGTGTATTACTGCGCCGTAATAACTCGCGTCAAATACCGGTGGCATGGCAAATACGGAATCTAATCGTTGCACGAAGGCGGCATTGCCCCCCATCAGTCCAATGAGTCCGGCAATATCATGAAAAACGCTCCAGGTGTAATGAATGCTGTTGCCTTCCGTAAATGCATCGCCCCACTTAAACGGATTAAAGGGTGTGGCAAAGCTTCCATCTAGTTTTTTTCCGCGCATCCAGCCGGAGGAAGCATCGAAGAGGTTTTTATAATTTTCACTTCGCCTGCGGTAGATGTCTGTCTCCGATGATGGTTTACCAAGTGCTTTGCCCAACCTGTAAATCGCATAATCGTCGTAAGCATACTCCAGGGTGCGGGCAGCATTTTCGGAAATGTTCACATCATAAGGAACATAGCCCAGCTTATTGTAATACTCCACGCCTTTTCTGCCAGTAGCCAGCGGACCTTCGTTGTTCGCGCCATGTACAAGGGCCTGGTAGAGCGTTTCAATATCGTACCCGCGCAGTCCTTTCAGGTAAGCTTCGGCAACCACAGAGGCAGAATTATTACCCACCATTACATCGGCATAGCCGGGGCTGGACCATTCGGGAAGCCAGCCACCCTCTTTGTAGTCGTTGATCAACCCCTCCTGCATTTCGCGAACGATGGATGGATAAACAAGATTCAAAAATGGATACAATGCACGGAACGTATCCCAGAAACCGGTCCCTGCAAACATATAGCCAGGCAGCACTTCACCCGTGTAAGGGCTCCAGTGTACGCGTTCTTTTTTTGCATTTATTTCATACAGCTTGTTGGGAAAACAAACCGTTCGGTAGAGGCAGGAATAAAAAGTTCGCTGATCATCGATGCTGCCTCCTTCTGCTTTCAGTCGGCCGAGGGTTTTATTCCAGGATTGCTTTGCCTTGTTCATGGTGCTGTTGAAATCCTCGTTTGCCTGTTCCTGTTCAAGGTTGAGCATGGCTTGTTCTGTACTGATAAACGAAGAGGCAACACGTACATGCACCTGCTCTCCTTTCCGGGTAGAAAACCCCACCATCGCAACAGCATGTTCTGCCTGCAGTTCCTGTCCTGCCTGTACCTTATTGCCATCGTACACAGTCGCCTGCGCAAACGGCTTGTCTGCTTCGATTACGAAATAGTTGCGGAAGTTCCTGAGGGTACCTTTGGCATATTGGGTGGAATAGCCAATGACCCGCCGCTCTTCGGGAATGATTTTTATATATGACCCATTGGCAAAAGCATCAATGATGATGCCGGCACTATCGCTTGCAGGAAAGGTGAAACGCAATTGCGCCGAACGTTCTGTGGCTGTCATCTCGGCCGTCACGTCCTGATCTGCCAGGTAAACACTGTAATAATAGGGTCTTGCAATTTCCGTTTTGTGCGAGAACCAGCTGGCGCGCTGTTCTTCGCTCACCCCCTTGCGTTGTGTTACCGGCATGATGGAAAACTGGCCGTAGTCGTTCATCCAGGGTGAAGGCTGGTGGGTTTGTTTAAAGCCAACGATTTTATGTGCGTCGTAGGTGTATTGCCATCCATCGCCATTCTTACCGGTTTGCGGTGTCCAGAAATGCATGCCCCAGGGAACGGCAACTGCCGGATAAGTGTTACCGTTTGATAGGTCGAATTTGGATTGCGTGCCCATCAGCGGATTCACCCAATCGGCCGGATCGTTTTGTGCTACGAGGGTAGAAAAGCAAATCGGTAAAAGCAGGATGGATACTACGGCTTTCATATTTGATCGATTATACCCGCAAAGCTACAGGCATCCTGCATTGAGCGCATGGATATTCTGCTGATCGACCCGTGCATTTTATATGAAATCAGTAGGGAGACGGACTGATGCAAGACCATCCACCATCCACTACGATGCTCTGCCCGGTGATTTGACGGGCTTCGTCCGACAACAGGAACAGCGCAGTTGCGGCAATATCGCCGGTGGTACCCGGTCTGCCCATGGGCGTGAGCCTTGTCCAGGTACTTTGATAATCCTTATCCTCCATCGTTCTTTCGGTAAGGGTGGCACCTGGTGCAATGGTATTGATGTTGATATTGTATTGTGAGATCTCTATCACCAGGTTACGGGCCAGCATTTCAATGGCCGCCTTGGTCATGCCATACGCTGCAAGCTCTTTATGCGCCTGGTGACCTGTTACGGATGACATCAGCAGGATACTACCTCCCCTGCCCTGTGTTTTCATTTGTTTGGCGGCAGCCTGGGTAAGAAAAAAAGTTCCAAATAAATTCACCTGCATCACCCGCGCGAAATCGGCGGGTTTGTAGTCAAAGAAATCGCCAAATAAAGTAATGCCGGCATTGGCAACGATCAGATCGAGTTGGCCGAAGCGTGCTACTGTATCGCTTACCATAGTGTGTACAAAATCAGTATTGCCTGCATCACCAGCCAGGGGGAGACATCGATCACCTGCGCCCAGTTTGGCGACGGCTGCGCTAAGTATCTTTTCATCGGCATCATTAAGGAGTACATTGGCACCCTTGGCCAGGAGCTGACGGGCTATTTCAAAACCAATGCCCTGGCCTGCGCCGGTTACAATTGCTGTTTTTTGATAAAAAGGCATAGCAAACGTTTCAAGTGTTGGTGAAAGCTATCGTTCTCTGAACGACTTGTAAATTAACTATAAATTGATTGTGACAAACAGGCTAGCCTTTTTGAAGGAATTGGTCCTGGCCTGGTCGTATTTGATTAAGGCATTAACAAGTACACGGAGGTAGCCAGCATTTTCTGTGTTAATTTTAAGCCCTGAGTCAATGTAATGAAAAAAATCATCCTGTCAGCCCTCCTTGCCTTTCATCTCCCTGCTTTCCTTTTTGCACAATCTGGCGGCAACACTGATTCTGCAAGGATGCAGCTGAAGTCCTCCTATCATCCCATTGCTGCAGCATGGCTGGCAGTTCCGGTGGCCATGACGGGCTATGGAATATTTTCCCTGCATAGCGAAGGACTGCAAAAAATCAACCGGAATGTACAGCAAACGATATGGACAAAGAACCCACATGACCGGGTAAAGATGGACAACTACCTGCAATTCTCTCCCGCAGTAGCGGTCTTTGCATTAGATATAGCGGGTGTAAAAGCAGCGCACGCTTTAAAAGACCGGTTGTTCCTGTATGGTATCACCGAAGTGGTGTTAACGGGTATTGTACAAGGCGGCAAACGCCTGAGTGCAGAATGGCGGCCCGACAGTTCCGGTGCTAATTCATTTCCATCCGGACATACCGCTACGGCCTTTGCAGCAGCAGAGTTCCTGCGAAAGGAATACGGTCAACGTTCACCGCTCTATGCCATCGCCGGTTACGCAGCGGCGGCCGCCACGGGTTACCTCAGGATGTATAATAATAAACATTGGCTGGGCGATGTGATCGCTGGAGCTGGCATCGGTATCCTAACGACGGATTTCAGCTATTTCATCTACCCCCGCCTGCAAAAGCTTTTCAAAGGAAAGGCACAGGCGGCTGCGATGATTATGCCCACCTGGCAAAACGGACAGCCCGGGTTTGCATTGCTGCGCTATTTTTAGAACGATGTTTGTGACCTTTCATCAACTACCGGAGCCTGCAAAGTTTCCCTTAGCCTGTATTGTTTGATAATTACCGTATCTTGCAGCCGTTGATATACGCATCGTTCGCTTCACGCAGGATGCGCTCCTTTTCCAAATCACCTGTATGAGAAAAACCAAATTCAAACGAACCGCTGGAGGACGGCCTTCTGTCGCCCACCTGGCCGACCTGCCATCCAAGTACATGCGGTTGTTGAATACGGCCCGTCTCCTCTACCAAAAAAAACAATACCTCGAAGAAGCATTTAACCAGGTGGAGGATTTCTACAATAACGCACCCTGCGGCTTACATTCACTCGATAAAGATGGAAGGTTTCTTCGTATCAATGACACCGAACTGAAATGGCTGGGGTACACCCGCGAAGAATTCGGAAAGGAGCATGTGTTCAGTGACTTTCTCAGTGAGAAAAGCAAACTGAAATTTGCGGTCGAGTTTTCGAAATTTATTGAGTGTGGTACTGCGCGTGATCTTGAATTTGAAATGATTCGAAAAGACGGAACGCCGTTGCCGGTACTGCTGAGTGCATCGGCCATAACCGACAAACAGGGGAACTTTGTCATGAGCCGGTCGGTAGTGCTCGACATTTCTGCCAGCAAGAAAGCTGAATCTGACCTGCGTCATTCGCACGGCAGTTTGCAGGCAAAGAATGAAGCATTGGCCAGCGCCAACGAAAAATTATTCCGGATGTCGAACGAGAAAACGATGTTTCTCGATATCGCCACGCATGATTTGCAGTTACCGCTTTCCGCCATCAGCATGCTGAGCGAAACGCTGATCAAGGAAACCTTTGAACCGGGATCACCTGAACAACACCAGGTATTCGAACTTATCTACGACGCCGCGCGCGAAATGAAGTCGTTGCTCAGCAATTATCTTTCAGCCAGCCAGTCGGATGCAGGCCGGAAGGAGCTTTTTGTGACCGAGTTTGACTTGTCTGTGCTGTTGCATGATATCTGCGGCCGGTTCACTGCAGTGGCGGCAAAGAAGAACATCAGTATCCATTTCAGCAATACCCGCAGTTACCTGCTGTTTTCAGATCGCGAAAGCTGCCAGCAGATTATTGAGAACCTGCTGTCCAACGCGATCAAATACACCTACCCGGGTAAGAATGTATACCTCTCCATCGAAAGAAAGCACAACAATCTCGCCCTTTCCATCCGCGATGAAGGACAGGGCATCAGTCCGGATGAACGCCCCCTGCTCTTCCAGCGCTTTCAAAAATTATCTGCCCGACCGACCGCCGGCGAATTATCCACCGGGCTTGGATTGAGCATTGTAAAATACCTGGTGGATAAATTAAAAGGTGACATAACCGTGGAGAGCGAGCCCGGCAAAGGCAGCCTGTTTACCGTGTTCCTTCCACTGGAAAAAGACTAACGGTAAGCAACATATGAAAAAAACGATCGCCTCCATTTGCCTCTTGCTGCTGGCAATAAGTTCTGTTGCGCAGTTCAGCATCCATTCCAATCACCGCTACCTGCTCAAAAATGGAAAGCCTTTTTTCTGGCTGGGAGATACGGCCTGGGAATTGTTTCACCGGCTGAGTTTTGACGATGCGAACCGGTATTTCAAACAACGGCATGAACAGGGCTTTACGGTTGTACAGGCTGTGGTCCTCGCCGAGCTCGATGGTTTGCACGTTCCCAACGCCTGTGGCCATACGCCGTTGATCAATGACGATCCAACAAAGCCGAACGAAGCCTATTTCCGCCATGTAGATTCGCTGATCGATCTCGCCGCTGCTTACGACATCAACATTGCATTGCTGCCCACCTGGGGCGATAAGGTTTTCGTTGACAGCTGGGGATGGGGTCCGGAAATTTTCAACCTGCAGAATGCACCGGTGTACGCGGAGTGGCTGGCGAAACGGTACAAAGACAAGTCTAATATTATCTGGATACTCGGTGGTGATCGCCGCCCACACAACGAAA
>JAGWTK010000115.1 GCA_028876035.1 Bacteroidota bacterium | reverse complement strand
GCTGCCAATCTCCTGCCTTGCCCTTATTCAGTAACAATGGCCCGGTTGCAGGCATCAACAGTACATCCCCCAAATCGCCAATGCCGGTCCCACTGAGATGGGTATGCGCAAATCCGATGATGGTGGAATCTGAATAATGATATCCCGAGCACCAGTCCCAGCCTTCGGACAAATTCACCGGCCCAAGCTGCACCGCCCCAAATGGCGTGTTGGCTCCAAGGAAAACGTGCCCGTGAAAACCGGTGCCGATAAAAGGATCGACGTATCTGGTAAATGATGCCGGTTCTCCCTGCGCGTTCGATATCCGGGGCGCAGCCATAAAATAAGCAAGTATGAAAACGAAGCGTACATTTTTTGACATGGCAGGTAGAATGTGTAAATATGTAAATGTGCAAATGTGCAAATGCCGTCACGGCTGTTAACTATGAACCCTGAACAATGAACCAGGAACGCAGCACTGCCGGACAGAGACTAACGACTACCGATTTTCACAGTAGCCTGCAACTGCTCCTCTACCGAGCTCCCGCCTGCAACAATGCTATAGTTTCCATTATACAACTGCCAGGCATGTTTTTGCAGATCCCATTTCATCAGTTCTGTTGCCGGCACAGCAAACTGCACGACGGTTGCACCGCTTCTTTCTATCGATACCCGGCGAAACGCCCTCAGTTCCTTTATTGGTTTTCGCTGCTGCGCATCGGGGTACTTCACATACACCTGCACTACTTCATCGCCGGAAGCATTGCCAATATTGTTCACTTTGATCGACAACCGAACCGTGTCTTTCACAGATTTAATAGCAGATGGCTGCTGCACCCATTCATACTGAAATTTTGTATAACTCAGTCCGTAGCCAAACGGGTATTGTACTTTTCCACTGAAGTAACGATAGGTTCTTCCTGCAGCAGCGTACGAACTATAATCCGGCAGATCGTTGACAGTATTATAAAAAGTAACGGGCAATCGCCCTGCCGGCGATACCTTTCCAAAAATAATATCTGCCAGCGCATTGCCTCCCTGTTCTCCCGGGTACCAGGCAAGGATGATCGCATCTGCAAAAGGTTCAATGGCTGCTATGTCCACCGCGCTGCCGCCGGTTACCACTACTATCAGCGGCTTTTTATTGGCTTTTCGCAAAGCTTTGATGTAGGCAACATGACTCGCGGGCAAACGCAGGCTTTTGCGGTCACCACCACCTTCCGCAAGAAAGGCATCGCCTTCTTCTCCTTCATATACTGCACTGTAGCCAATAACGGCTACGGTGACATCCGCATTGCCAGCCGCCCAGATGCCACCAAAATGAGTCGTATCGCTGTAGTCGCAGCCAAGATCGTACTCAACCCGTACACCGGGTCCCACTGCACTGGTAATACCTTCCACAAAATTGACCGCTTTGCCGCTTACCCCGTGATAATTGCCGAGCAAGGCATCCAGCGAAGCCGCTGTTGGACCGGCTACCATGATGGCTCCATAATCGGAACTGCTCAAAGGCAACAATGGTTTTGATTGTCCGGCCGCTGCATTGTTTTTCAATAACACCATGCTTTGCACCGCCGCCTTTCGCGCGAGCTCACGGTGATAGGTATTCGAAACACTGTCGGCTCCGTAGGCATCAAACGGCCCGCTACCCCTGGGATCAAAAAAGCCAAGCTTTACCTGCGTACGCAGGATCGCCGCCAGCGCGCTGTCTACTTCTTCTGCCGTCAGCAATTTTTGATCAATGGCTTTCATCACGTCGTCCTGTAACATGTTACTGCAATCGAGGTTAACGCCTGCTTTGATGGCAGCCGCAGCGGTCGCGATGCTGTTGGGAAGGACTTTATGCCGGAGCCAGATGTCTTCGAGTGCCCAGCAGTCTGTTACAACATGTCCGCGAAACTTCCACTCATTGCGCAGAATGGCCTGTAATAATGTGGGGCCGGTACAGCAAGGCTCGCCATTGAGCCGATTGTACCCGCACATCACCGATTCCACACCCGCATCTACCAGATGCTTAAAGGCATACAAATAAGTTTCCCGAAGATCTTTTTCATCAACGATGGCATTGAAGGTATGCCTCCCGGCTTCCGGGCCACTGTGCGCTGCAAAATGTTTGGCACAGGCCGATGTTTTAAGGTAACGGCCATCATTACCCTGTAATCCTTTGATGAACGCAGTACCCATCGTAGCCGTAAGGAAAGGATCTTCACCATACGTTTCCTGTCCCCTGCCCCATCGCGGATCGCGGAAGATGTTGATATTGGGCGACCAGAAACTCAGGCCCATGTATTGCAGCCGCCTGTCTTTTGCGGTTGCCAGGTTGTACTTGGCCCTTGCTTCGGTAGAAATCACATTGGCTTCTTCTTGCAATAATCCGTCGTTGAAAGTAGCGGCCATGGCGATCGCCTGCGGGAATACGGTGGCCTCACCCGCACGTGCTACGCCATGAAGGGCTTCGTTCCACCAGTTGTAAGCGGGTATCCCCAACCGTTGTACCGGCCGGCTATTATACCCCAGCAATGATATTTTCTCCTCCAGCGTCAGCCGGTGCAACAGATCAGTCACGCGTTGTTGTACCGGAAGGGCAGGATTCCGAAAAGCAGTGTCCTGCGCCAGCGCCGGAATCAGCAGGAACAGCCAGTAGCCAGCCAGCAAGTATTTTTTCATGGACAATTAATAGATTTCAATATTGGAGATAAGCGGACAAGCTTTGGCTGCCGTGATGTTCACCCGTATTTTCGAAGCAGTGACGGGCTCCGCCAGCTTCAGTATCCGTTTGTAACCGATGGTGGTGCCTGCTGCCAGCTGCTGCCAGCTATTGTTTTTCCACACTTCTATGGTAAACCCGCTTACACGCTGACCGAGCCGTATATACTCCTGGAGGGTAACATAGCGAATCGTTGTTTCTTTGGGCAGGCTCAGTTCAATACTGCCTGTGCTAACGCCGTCATTCGTTGCCCAGTACGTGTCTGGATTACCGTCTGTTGTATTCGACGCCGCAAACAAAGCTGATTTTCCGCGGTAGCTGGCGGACTGTGCCTTTGCCTTACGGGCAAGGTTATGCGCAAATACAGAATCCAGCAGGTGGCGAAATCCTTTGAGTGCAGCCACATCATTTTCGTGAAAGAGTCCGCGCTGGTCGGGCGGAACATTCAACAGCAGGGTGGAACCTCTTCCCACCGAGCTCAGGTAAATATCAAACAGCTGCTCCGGTGTTTTTACTTTGCTGTCTTCGGCGGCATGGTAAAACCAGCCCGGTCGAATCGACACATCAACTTCTGCGGGTATCCATTGCTTTCCGTCCGGTGAACCGGTATTCAGCAATTTTTCCACACCTGGCTTTCCCGCGTAGAGGGTATCGGTGCTTATCGTATTCCAATTGGTTTCCCCGGCTATGCCGCTTTCATTGCCCACCCAACGTACACCCGGACCTGCATCACTAAAAAAGATCACGGAAGGGGTGGGCTGAATTTTCCGAATCATGGCGAGGGTATTGGGCCAGTCGTAATACGTTTTCCCATCAATTTTGCGCGCTTCATTTGCACCGCCGTAGTACCCGGTACCGCCATTCGCACCATCAAACCACATTTCTGTGATGGGCCCGTATCTGGTAAACAGTTCCTTCAGCTGATTGCGGTAATAAGTTATATAGCCGGGTTTGCCATATTCTGCGTGGTTGCGATCCCATGGCGAGAGGTATACGCCAAACTTCAGCCCTGCTTTGGCAGCTGCATCCCGTGCTTCGCGCACAACATCGCCTTTGCCGTTTTTATACGGACTGTTTTTTACCGAATGCGTGGTAAAGGCACTGGGCCACAAACAAAATCCATCGTGATGCTTACAGGTAAGGATCATCATTTTGAAACCTGCCGCTTTCAATGTATTGGCCCATTGGGTGGCGTCCAGCGCAGTGGGGTTGAAAACCGATTCCGGTTCGTCGCCATTCCCCCACTCTCTCCCGGTAAAGGTGTTGGTCGTAAAATGAATAAACGCATTGGTCTCCATCCGGTGCCAGGCCAGCTGTTCGGCACTGGGAACCGGAAGCACGGGTGCGGGCGGACGTAGATTATTGGATTGCGCTTTTAGCAGCGAAGGCACCCATAAACCAACGGTCATCAATAACCGAAATAATTTTTTCATGCGAAGTTTTTTTATGTTGCCAGCAGCTGTGCAGGGGCGGGCAGCCGTTGTGTCACTCCCTGCAACTGATGTACAATGCCCATCAGGGCACCCGTTCAAATTCAAGCGCCAGTGCCGGAACAGTGATTCTTTTTGTAAGCAGCGACTTAGGCAGTTGCACCATCACCTTATTATCTTTTACTGACCAACGCAGCTTTTCGCCCGTCTCCAGCCATTTCATAGCGGTTCCTTTCGCAGGAATATTTCCGCTCCAGGTAATGCTGGCAGGCCAGGCACCGTCGGCTGCAACCGGCAGGAGCGCAAACAGGGTTTTGCCATCTTTTGATTGCGTGAACCAGGTATTGCCCTCATGATAGTTTGCTGTGCCCCGTGTATTGTAAATGGCTTTGCCGTTCTTCGACAGCCAGGCGCCGATTTCTTCTAGTTTTTTTACTTCTTCTTCCTGCAAGGTACCATCGGGTTTTGGCCCAACACCGAGGAGCAGACTTCCTCCTTTGGCCACCACTTCAATTAGTTTTGCAATTACAGTTGCCGTTGGCTTGAGCTGATCGTTGGGTACATAACCCCAGGCATTGCCCAGTGTAATGCAGCTCTCCCAGGGATGATCCAATTGCTCTTTCGGGATCGTTTGCTCGGGGGTTTGGTAGTTTTCATACGGACCATGCACCGTGCGATCCACGATTAATAATCCGGGCTGGTTTTTCCTGGCCATGGCTGCGATGGAAGGCATATCGATGTCCTGGCTCCAGGCGGGAATAGCCGCTCCCCAGGATCGCACTTCATCGGTAACAGTCTCTAACGGTCTTACCCAACCGCCGTCGAGCCAGAGAATATCCATCTTACCATACCCGGTCATCAGCTCCTGGATTTGGTTGTACGTATATTTTTTGAATGCATCCCAGCGCCAGGGAAATTTGCGGATATCGTAATTGTTGTTCCGATCGGGCGTCGCGTACATCGGCCACCAGTAATTTTCAGAATGCCAGTCGGGCTTTGAAAAATAAGCTCCGATCATAAACCCCTGCTGCCGGAAGGCATCAAATACGTATTTGGCGATATTGGCCCTGGGGTTAGCGGCAAAAGGACCGTTGGTGATTTTAAAGTCTGTTTGTTTTGTATCGAACATGCAGAATCCGTCGTGGTGCTTGGTGGTGAACACTACATACCGCATACCTGCCTGTTTAGCAGTGGCGGCCCATTGCTCCGGATTAAAATTTGCCGGGTTAAAATCTTTTTTCAATCCCCAATACCATTTCTTGAATTCACCATAGTCGCTGGTGCTGTCCCGTGTGATCCAGTCTTCCGAACAAAGCGCCCATGACTCTATCATACCAGGCACAGCATACAGTCCGTAGTGGATGATCATACCAAACTTCTGATCGCGCCACTGTTCGAGTTTGTCTTTTACCTGCGGATCGGATGGCCACTCATATTCCCGCGATTGCGGATGTACATCGCCCTGGGCAACCACGAACATTGGAAACAATAGTGTAAAAAGAAAAGCGGCCCGCAATGCAGGCAGACGTGCAGATGAGGTGATTTGAAAAAGCATACGTTACACTTGGAATCAACCAAAATTATAGCTTATTGCAATCCATCACCCCCAAACAGGGCTGTTTTTACCATTAAAACCCGGGGCTTTTTAAACAGGGAAGTTCATTTTTGTAACGAGTATTAACACCGGTCTGCCGGCGCTTTACCTGCGCAGCTTACATCGTTGCAGACTTTATAAAATTGTTGGCAAACATTTAAAACCAACCTGGTTGGCAACAGGTCTACTTGAAGAAATAGCCAACACTCAGTGACAATACACGGGTTTTAATATTGGGATCGGCCGGGTCATTGTTCAAATTTCCTATCCCGAGTGCATAATTGAGTTCGGTGAAAAAGTGATTGTTCACTTCGTACCCGAGCGCTGTATTGAATGCTGCATCGAACACGCCGATATGCCGGCCCGTCATGCTCATCACCACTTTATTCGAAATCGTTTGCCCGTTGCTGCCAGTATATTTTTCCCGGCCCCCAACGCCAATACCTACCGAGGGTCCGGCTTTCGCATAGAACCCTTTTCCTCTTTCTTTTGACAAATCAACCTGCACCATGACCGGTATCTCGAAATAATTCAGCCGGTATGTTTTTACCGTATCGTTGGGCGGAGGCGCCACTTTATACCCTTTTGAATTGTAAAAGAACCCGGAGACGAACGACACTTTATCGTCGAAGTAGACCTTGCTGAGCAGACCAGCCTGGAAACCGATGGTAGATTGAACATCCGATTTGTTACCGTTCAGCCGATAGGCAGCATGATTGAGCTGTGCGCCGGCCCTGAAGGCAAGGTGTAGTTGTGCGGCAGCATTGATGGATAAACAAGAAAGGATAAGGGCTAACAGGCGCCATTTCATACATAAAGATTGGGGTTCATAATGGGCCTGTCAGAGGATCCTGGATGCAGCGGGCGACAAGATACTCTTTTCATGCTTGCCGTGCAAGAGGGTCGTGTGATCAGGATTTGCCGTACATCGACTGGTTAAAGGCATCGGACTGGCCTTTCGGAATGGACAGACTTTTCCATCCCCCGTCTTTTATCAGCCTGCCCAGGTAAACAACCTGGCCAACATGGTAGGGATAATGGGCGAGTTGCCGGTTGATGGCATCTATGACCGTATGGGCTTCATGACGGATGTACACCGTTTTCAACAAATCATCGGCAGATAAAGACCGCAGGCTGCTGAACATGCAGTCCCACCCCTTGTTCCAGCTGTCCATTAACATGTCCAGCGATGCCGACGGCGAATTTTCAAACTCTGTATCGCGGTTGCGCCACTCCTTTTCGCCATCTTCGGTAAGAAAGTTTGTCCAGCGACTGAGCATGTTACCGCTCATATGCCTGATGATAACTGCAATGCTGTTGCTGGCCTCATTGGGCTGAAAATAGAAATCCTTCTCCTCCAGTTGCACAAATGTTTTATCGGCCAGTTCCTTGTAATAGGCAAAACGTTTGATGACCGTGTCGAGATAAACTTTACCAAACTCACTCATATCTGATGATTTAATATCCTTCTGCAGCATCGTCGCCGCGGTTATCGGCCACTGCTTCAAATTTTCCGCCAGGCAAAACACGGATAGCTTCGGTTCTCCCAATGCTTCCCCGCACATTAACCTTATACCCCATCGCTTTCAATCCATCGATCGTTTTCTCAGGAAATCCTTTTTCTACATAGATCTCATCGGGTTGCCACTGGTGGTGAAACTTGGGTTTGTAGACTGCATCGGCGGTACTCAGCTTAAAATCGATCACATTCACGATGCTTTGAAATACACTGGTAGGTATCGTTGTTCCACCCGGCGTTCCTACGACCAGGAATGGCTTGCCTGCTTTCAGCACGATCGTGGGCGTCATGCTGCTCAGCATACGCTTGCCGGGCGCGATGGCATTGGCTTCGGTTCCCAGCGCTCCGTACATATTGGGCACGCCGGGTTTTACACTGAAATCATCCATTTCGTTATTCAGCAGAAATCCAGCACCACCGACAACGGTTTTTGAGCCGTACCCTCCATTTAGCGTCGTAGTTACCGAAACAGCATTCCCGAATTTATCGATCACGCTGAGATGGGTGGTTTCTTCACTTTCCGGATTAATCTTGCCTGCTTTGGTGGTTTCGCTGCTACCTGCTTTTGTTGGATCGTAATCGCTGAAACGTTCTTTGATATAGGCATCGCTGGTGAGCTTTTTCACGGGCACTTTTACAAAGTCCGCATCTCCCATAAACTCTGCCCTGTCTGCATATGCCCGGCGTTCTGCCTCTACCATCAACTGCACCGCCCCTACTGACGCAAAGCCCATTTTTCCAATGTTTTTGTCCTCGATCATGCGCAATGCCTGGTTGATAATAACACCTCCGCTGCTTGGCATGGGCATTGAAACGATCGAATAGCCTTTGTAGGGGAACACCAAGGCCGTCCTTTCTTTGGCCTGGTAATTTTTCAGGTCTTCATAGCTAATCAATCCTTTTCCCCTTTGCATTTCTTCCACGATCAGCTTTGCAGTTTCACCTTCATAAAATCCTTTCTGACCGAGATCGCGAATGCGCTTCAATGTAGCTGCCAGGTCTTTTTGCACCAGCGTATCGCCGGCTTTCCAGGGCGTTTCCTTTACGAACGCGGGCTGGACCGAATTGTATTTAATAAATGCGTTTTTGTAGGCGTTCAGTCCGTTTGCTTCATTGGCCGTGATTTCGAAACCTTTTTCCGCCAACTCAATGGCTGGCTCAATCAATACGCTGAAGGGAAGTTTTGCGTATTTGAGGGAAGCAAACAATCCCGCAATGGTGCCCGGAACGCCGGAAGCCAGGTGACCATTTTGACTAAGGTTCATCTGGGGGTTGCCGTTTGCATCAAGGTACATATCTCTCCCTGCGGCCGCTGGTGCCTTCTCCCTGTAGTCGATGGCGAGGTTTTTTCCATTGGCCAAACGTGCCACCATAAATCCGCCGCCGCCAATATTACCCGCACCGGGATAAACCACTGCCAGTGCCAGCTGCGTGGCGATGGCTGCATCCACTGCATTGCCACCCTTTTTCATGACCGACAAACCGGCCCGGCTCGCTAGCGGATGCGCCGACACAACGGCGCCATTGCTGCAGGTAACTGTTTTCTGAATCTTGTAATGCGCTTTCACGGAGGATGGATCATCAATATCCGGTTCCTGCGCTACGGCACGATGAAGGGATGCGATAACGAGCAGAAAGGCGAGTAAGAATGAATGCTTCATATTTTGGAATTGGGCGATGGATATTAGCTATTAGCTGTTGGCTGTTAGCTATTGGCCATGCGCATTTGGTATTTTACAATTATAAACTAAGTTTTGAACTTTTATGCTTTGCATACAACATGGTTGAACAATCATGAGATTCCTCCCGGTGAACCGGGAAGGGAATGTTGCACGGTTGAAAAACCGACCATCATCCAATGACTAAAAACGATGAACCAGGAACAATGAACAAAGAACCAGGAACTAAAAACCAAACGCCCATTTGAGAAACACCGGCATCGCCCTGGCCCAGGTGGCTACATCGTGCCTGCCGTCATCGAGCTGAAGGTATTCAATATCGTCCGGGCGGCGATAGCCTTTTTCTTCCAGCAGGGCAATTAGATCAAGTGTATCGTCAATGGCATCAATAATGCCATTGTTATTCCGGTCCATGGTTTCATCGAGTGCACCAGTTTCGAAAAAGAAACGAAGGCCGGGTATGCGCTTACCCGCCTGGATTTGTGCATGCATGATGCGATCGGTTGATTCTACATAACCATCGTCCAGTGCGCGGGTACGCCACCAGAGCGAGCCTGAGAACACAGCTACCCTTGTAAACGCGCCGGGGTGGTTCCAGGCAATGTCCAGCGCGCTGAGTCCGCCCAGTGAAAAGCCTGCAAACGACTTTCCCGCTGATAATGTCAATGCATATTTATTACGGATAAACGGCAGCAGTTCTTCCATTACAAAACGACTGTAGGCACCGGCCTTCGCGCCACGCCCCATATAGTCTGCCTGCGCAGCGGTGCCATATTCCATTTTGCGATCGGCACCTGCATGCATGGCCACTGCTACCATTGGCCGGATGGTTTTGGACTGAATCAATTCATCCATCATATCCGCGAGGCCGAGGGTTTCCATATCCTGCCCGTCGTTTATCAGCAACAGTTCCAGGTTGTCGGGACGCCTGATGTTTACCGGCAAAAAACAGGAGAGTTTTACTGCCCGGTTCAGGAATGCAGATTCAACCGACAATTCTTCTATGATAAGTGAGGTCTTTTTTTCTCCTGT
>JAGWTK010000673.1 GCA_028876035.1 Bacteroidota bacterium | reverse complement strand
GTCGCATCAAAAAACCAACCGCAAAAATGCCGGCTGTATTCAGCAACTGTACCGTGGTATTGCTGCCGGGAAAAAAGCTGTCCGCGAAATACAGCCCAAAAGCCGAATACGCATACCAGTCGAACCATTCCACCAGGTTACCGGCGGAACCACCGATCACTGCTTTGATGCGCGACCAGTTACTGCCGGACATGATTTCATTGGCCTTGTTCATACTATCAAAGTTGAAATGCTACAATGTTACAGCAATCTGCCTGAATGACTCGTCGCCCCATCAGCAGATTGTATAAGTATATCGTAATAACCTGCAGTTTTTATCCCTTTTCATCGCCGATTTTTGCCCCATGCGTTATTGGCTATTGCTTGCTTTGCCTTGCATCCTGGGATGCCGTGCCTCGCACCAGGGACGGACCGCTGCTGACAAAAATCTGCAGGAAGAACTGCGGACAAGTCTTACCCGGGCCGTAGCTCAATATAAATACCTGGGCGCAACGGTTCCCGCACATCGCTTTCCCCGAACATTTGAGCAAGGTAAGCTACAAACAACCGGGGCAGACGGATGGGTGAGTGGTTTCTTTCCCGGCACCCTGATCCAACTCTACCGTTTTTCCGGCGACACAGACCTCCGTGCAACCGCGCAACAAAAACTAAACGAGCTCCGTTCGCAGCAGTACAACCAGCATACCCATGATCTTGGCTTCATGATGTATGGCAGTTTTGGACAGGCATTGTCGCTGTTTCCATCTGCAGGTTACGACACCGTACTGATCAACAGTGCACGTTCACTCTGCAGCCGGTTTGATCCAAAAATAGGTTGTATCCGTTCCTGGGATTCCGATAGCAGTCATTTTCTCGTCATCATTGATAATATGATGAACCTGGAATTGCTGATGCATTGCTTTCACGTGACCGGGGATTCCTTGTTCTACAAAGTGGCGGTTACGCATGCGAACACCACCATGCAACATCATTTCAGGGTAGATGGTAGTTCCTGGCATGTAGTAGACTACGATCCGAAAACAGGTAGGCCACAACGAAAGCAAACACACCAGGGTGCTGCCGATAGTTCGGCCTGGGCACGCGGACAAGCATGGAGTTTATATGGCTTTACAATGATGTTCCGTGAAACGGGTGATCAGCGCTATTTGCAACAAGCCAGTCGCATTGCATCGTTCATACTCGGTCATCCCAACTGGCCTTCGGATGCCATACCTTATTGGGATTTTAATGCACCCGGTATCCCTAACGCCTACCGCGATGCATCCGCCGCCGCAGTTATGGCCAGTGCTTTGCTGGAATTAAAAGAGTATGCAAAGACGCCGGATAAAAAGCGATACAAGACGACTGCAGTGAAAATACTAAGACAATTATCGGCTGCGCCTTACCGTAGCAGCGGTGATGAGGCGGGCGGCTTTTTGCTCCAGCACAGTGTCGGACATTTTCCAAAGCACAGTGAGATCGATGTTCCCCTGAGTTATGCCGATTACTATTACGTGGAAGCAGCCCTCCGCTATCTCGGTCTTGTACACCCAAAGCAATAAACACATGAAAAATTGCAGGATATTTCTAATGGCAGTTGTATTGGGTCTTGTCTTCAGCCCCCTGCGCGCACAGCTGCCCGTACCCATTGCCCAAACCCCGCCGATGGGCTGGTCGAGCTGGTACGCATTCGTGGACACCATCAACGAACAAAAAATAAAGGAAACGGCAGATGCCCTTGTTCATTCAGGTTTGCGTGACTGTGGCTACCGCATACTACAACTCGATGATGGTTGGATGGCAAAGCAACGAGATGCCCAGGGAAGGCAATATGCAGATACATCCCGGTTCCCGCATGGGTTGAAATACCTTGCCGATTATTTACACGCCCGTGGTTTGTTCCTCGGTATCTACAGTTCGGCCGGCGCAACCACCTGTGCCGGCTATCC
>JAGWTK010000672.1 GCA_028876035.1 Bacteroidota bacterium | reverse complement strand
CTCCCGCCCCGTTAACAATGAACGCAGCCGCGCGTTGTTACTGGCCTCACTGTTGATGACAGACGCTGTTATCATTTTTGAAGAAGATACGCCCCTGGAGCTCATCAACGCCATCATGCCCGATACCATCGTGAAAGGCGGCGACTACAAGGTAGAACAAGTAGTCGGCGCGAAAGAAGTAATGGCCAATGGCGGCCGTGTGGTCATCAATCCCATTGTACCTGGGTTTTCAACGACGGGGATTATTGAGAAGATAGTCAGGCTGTAATTTCGGTACATAGTACCTAGTACCCATCACTTAGACGGTCGCTGCTGGTGGAACTGCAATAGATTCGGCAAACCGGTATACTTAAGCCATCAAAGAAAATTGCTGTCCATTCCCACGCTTGCGGGAGGCATCACTAACACGGATACGAATCAATTTTTGTCGGTGTAGTTCACCTGGCATAGCTAAAAGACTTAAAACTTAAAACTTAGAACTTACAACTTAGTACTATCGCGGGTACATCCGCTCCACTTCCAGCACAATCGATTCTATCTCCTTATCGTCGCCCTGGGCATCATAGGGCTGTTTGAGGCTGGTACTGAAAAAGAAGGCCACGGTTTGGTAGAAACGGGCGGTTACGCCGCCTTTGTATTCCTTAATGATTTCGTAACAGTTGTTACCGGTTTGGCGGTTGATGAGCTTCATCAGCACTTTTCCCTGGTAGATGGAAAGATTGGTCAATGGCTCGGTAAACTCTTTACGAAGGTCTTTCTCCCTCGATTTAATATAGGCTTTGCGATCGTCTTTCTCCGGCATCTTTGCAATCTTCGCATTGATTTCATTCATGATAGCGCCCGCTTTGCGCGCATAAGGATAAGTAACGTATACGGCGTTGCGCAATCTTGTCCAGGCCTCAATCCTTGCCCTCATTCCGGGCGGCGCTGGTCTGCTCACCCACACGTCTTCCAGGGTTCGCGCGGGCATCAGTACACCTTCCTCATTGATTTTTGCCGGTACCATGATCGTGTCATTGGGACCCAATTCCGGATGCTGCACTTTTTGAAAAATGGAGTCTTCGCGGGAGGGCCGGCTGGTATCCTGCGCGCGGGCAACAACAGCTACCAGGCAGCAAACAACAGCAAGCAGGTATGTTCTTATATGTGGTCGGGGCCGGCACATGTCTTAAAAATACAAAGGGTTTGCTGTTAATCCTAGCAATGACAGAAAAGTAACCCTGAACGCTGTTAGGGATTTGCTAATTGCCCGAAATAAATGGCTGAAACTGGTTACACGACCCCTTTGTTGAGTTTGAGGCTTTTGTTAAGCACCTGGCGGCGGCGCATACTCACCGCAAATCCTACCGTCATCAGGATTGTACCGAGCCAGAGCAAATTGATATGCGGGAATTCGTAGGCTTTAAGGGCAATGAAGGACGACATCCGGTCGGATTCCTTTACCTGCAGCTCAACACCATGCGTTGCATTATTGACAGCCGTAAATCCAATGGCAAGATTCTGCGCAAATACGGTGTCGAAGATAAACCTGGAGTCTACCCCTTTCCAAAATATCGCTGGTGTAGCACGATAGCGCATACTGTCTGCAGATACCACTGAAATATCGGCGACGATCATAGTGTCTCTCGGCCCAATCGTAAGCCTTGTGTCTGTGGGGTTCAGGCTCACTTTATTCAATATCATATAACCATGACTGTAGAAAATCGTGTCTTTGGGTTTTACCTGGTATTTGCGGAACTGTACAGTATCAGGCGATCGGTCCATGCTGCTGGCATAGGTGACATAGGTGAAAATGTCCCTGTCCCAATAGTGCCGCGAGTCGGGATTGTTTGAAAACCCTTCAGCCCCCTTGGTATTCTTTATCAGGTTGGGATAGAGCGTAAACTTCTCCCCTGTTTTTTTCTGCTCAAAATCCACGCGATAGTATGA
>JAGWTK010000671.1 GCA_028876035.1 Bacteroidota bacterium | reverse complement strand
TCAGCGGGCCTGAAATCAACTACTTTGAGCTGCAGTGATGTGTGGCCGTTCCATTCATTCTCTTCAATCGTGTACACTACATCTACAGGTTGCTGTTGTTGCAGCAGGTGGAATTTTGACGCCATTCCAAAGCCTATTCCTGTAAACACCGTATTGTGTTGTCTCAGTGAGAAACGTACATGATCTTCTTTGACAATTTTTGACCAACCATTGTCCGTTACATTGCGCGTTAGAAAGAGCGGTCGCAGGTTGTCTGGCCCGAATGGTTCCATTTGAGAAAGTATCTTGAAAAAACCGGGTGTTATATCCGAAAATGAAAGTTCCGCGTCAATCACGATTTCCGGGATGAGCAAGGCATCGCTGATGGTAGCCTGTATAACGGATTCGAACTTTTGACTGAACGCATCTACCTTTTCGGGCAGGAGGGTCATGCCGGCTGCGGCGAAGTGGCCGCCGTATCCGAGCAGGTGCTCGCGGCAGGCGTGGATCGCTTCGTAAAGATTGAAACCGGCAACGCTCCGTGCGCTGCCCGCCACTACATCGCCGCTGCGGGTCAGGACGATGGTAGGGCGATAATAGTGTTCTATTAGTCGTGATGCAACAATTCCCACGACGCCCTTATGCCAATGCGGTTGAAATACGACGGTTGATTTCCGGTTGATGAGCAACTGATCGTTTCCGATAAGTGCGAGCGCTTCTTCGGTGATCGAACTGTCGGCTTCTTTGCGATCGGTATTATCGCTGTGCAGCATTTCGGCGAACGATTTCGCTTTTTCATAGTCACTTTCAATGAACATTTGCACTGCCTTGCGGGCATCGTCCATTCTGCCGGCAGCATTTACCCTGGGTGCAATCATGAAGACCAGGTTATTGATCTGAAGCGGTCCCTTTTTTAATCCGCTCAGTTCTATCAACGCCTTGATTCCTTTTGAAGGCTGTTCATTTACTTTTTTGAGACCGTAGTACGCCATCACACGGTTCTCCCCGGTCATGGGGACAATATCAGCTGCAATGGCAATGGCAACAAGATCCAGGTAGCATTGCCATGAGTCATCGGGCAGCCCGAGTTCGGTGGCCATTGCGGTGACCAGTTTGAAGCCGACGCCGCAACCGCAGAGTTCTTTGTAAGGATACGAGCAATCGTGTTGTTTTGGATTGAGAATCGCTACGGCGGGGGGGAGCTCTGATTCCGGAAGGTGGTGGTCGCACACGATGAAATCAATGCCAAGCTCCTGCGCATAACGGATAAGTTCAACCGATTTAATACCGCAGTCGAGTGAAACAATAAGGGAAAAACCGTTTTCACGGGCGAAGTCGATTCCGGCTTTTGAAATACCATAGCCTTCCCGGTAACGATGGGGAATGTAAAAATCAATAAGTGACGGATGATAGATTTTGGATAGAAACTGGAACATGCAGGCAACGGCAGTTGTACCATCCACATCATAGTCACCGAACACCAGGATCTTTTCTTTGCGTTGAAAGGCCAGTTGTAAACGATCAACAGCTTTTCGCATATCCTTCATCAGCCATGGATCATGCAAATCAGCCAGCTGCGGACGAAAGAATGCTTTCGCTAAAGCAAAGTCGGTAATGCCACGCTGTACCAGAATTTTGCAAAGGGTGCTATGAATGTTGAGTGAGCTACGCAGTGCTTCGGTTACAACGGATGGCGCTTCCAGCAGTTTCCATCTTTTTTCCATGAGGAGAGCAGGTTGTCGCGTAAGGTACAGTATTAATATTTCCGGTCGGTGGTGTAAAGAACAAGTTCCTCCAGTGATTGCCGCGCTTCGGAAGGGGAAAAATGATGGAGCAGGTCGAGGGATTTGTCGCGGTATTCTTCCATCTTCCGGCGTGTGTAGTCGATTCCGCCGGAATGCTGCACGATATCGATCACTTGGGCCACTTTTTCTTTGCGCCGGTTTTCGTTTTTTATG
>JAGWTK010000114.1 GCA_028876035.1 Bacteroidota bacterium | reverse complement strand
CCGTGAATGGCATTGGCGCCACTCATCAACGGCGTATGCAATACACTGGGTACGCGGCCAATTACTTCAATACCCAAAAAAATCATCAGCACTACGATGTACAACATCTGCTCGTTGTCCTGAACCCATTGCAAGAATTGATGCATATAAAAATTTTACGTTCGTCGATTAATTACCGGCAGCCGCCACCACCCTTTCATGTACGAGTTTGCCTTCGTGCGTGATGCAACTTCCTTTCACCAGATCGTCGTCCCAGTTCAATGCTACGCTATTGTCTTTGGCCGTAATCAGCTGCAAAAAATTCAGCAGGTTCTTTCCATACAATTTGCTGGCATCGGATGAGGCTGTGGCAGCGAGCATCGAGTCGCCAATGATGGAAACGCCATTGTATAGCACCGTTTCGTTATTCTTTGTTTGTTCGGTATTTCCGCCGGTAGCGGCTGCGAGGTCTACGATCACGGAGCCGCTGCGCATGGCTTCGATCATGGAAGTTGTTACGAGGATCGGTGCTGGCTTCCCGGGAATCTGCGCAGTGGTTATTACAATGTCCGCCTTCGCAATACTCTCTGCGATTCTCGCTTTTTGACGTTGCTGGAATTCTGCCGACTGTTCTACGGCGTAGCCGCCGGCTTTACTGGCATCGGCAGCCCCTTCTACTTCAATAAACTTTGCCCCCAGGCTCATCACTTCTTCTTTCACAGCCGGACGTGTATCAAAGACCTCTACCACTGCACCCAGTCGCCTCGCCGTGGCGATGGCCTGTAAGCCTGCGACGCCTGCACCCAATATCAAAACTTTGGCGGGTGGAATGCTACCCGCGGCGGTCATAAACATGGGGAAATAACGGGGATAGACAGACGCTGCTTTCAACACGGCTTTATAACCGGCAATATTCGCCTGGCTGCTGAGTATGTCCATGCTTTGCGCCCGCGTAGTGCGCGGAAGCATATCCAAACTAAACACTGTAAGCGAGGCCTGCGCCCAGGTTTGCATTTGTTTCGGGAAGTAAAGCGGCTGGTAGGCGCCAATGAGAATTTTACCTGGAGCGATTGTTAATGAAGGTTGGTGGATGCTGCAGATGATATCGGCCTGTTGTACCACATCAGCAGCACTTGCGATACTTGCGCCTGCTTTGCTGTAATCATCATCGGTAGCAAAAGCACCAAGCCCCGCGCCCTTTTCAACAACAATGCTGATTCCTTTTTTTACCAACGCCGCTGCGGATTCCGGCAGCAGCGACACCCTGGTTTCGGGAAGCGGTTCACGCAGTACGCCAACTATCATAGTATATTGTTCTGCCGTTAAGATAATACCTTTTTGTGAGGATTCCCTGTGAACGTCAAAATCGGATAACAAAGTGTTGCTTCACCCTGAAATTATCATTAAGGAATACAATGCCGAGGAAAAACAGGTCGACGGTGAGCATGGAGGCCGGATCTGCTTTGACACAATCCCATGCGCGCTCCATTCCCTCGCTCCAATGGATATCGTCGAAGATGAGGATGCCCGGACGATTCATTCCGGCAAGTATCATCTTAAAATACCGAATCGTAGGTTCTTCGCGGTGATTGCCATCGATAAAAGCAAGGTCTGCCTTGCCCATTTTTTGCAACAATGGCGCCAGGCAGTCGTCAAAGTTTCCCGGGGTAATCTCAATATTGTTAAGCTGCAATGCTGCAAAATTCTTTTTTGCTTCCGATGCTACGGCGGTTGCACCTTCACAGGTGTACAGTTTCCCCAGCGGATTTCCCATGGCCATATAGGCAGATGATATACCCAGGGAAGTACCGAGCTCCAGCATCATCGCTGGTTTATACCGCTGCGCTACCCTGAAAAGCAGTTGTCCGAGTTTCGGAGGTTTGGCTGCACTACCCGCAATCGACGCAATGCTTCGCTGCCTTTGTGCGCCTGTAACCGAACCCGCGCCAAAATCATCCACAGGTAGTAACTCCTTCTGTGTAAGCAAGCGCTTTCTCAAAGACTCTACCTGCGCGTATGCAGGATAGTGCTCTTTATCGTTCAGCACGGTCGTAATGAAATCAAAAACAAACGGCGAGTGAATGCCATGTCCTTTTCCGTTAGACGCGGTGGCGAGGTAACGCAGGTAGCGAAAAGCCAGTTGTGTTGCAGTATACAAGTACGAAATGGTGTTAAAGTTCCTTCAGGTTGGCCTTACGTTCCCAAACCTGGAAGCTATAGGCAAATGCATGTTTATCGTCTGCCGGAAAATCAAAATTGGAAAACAATCGCCACTCGTCCTCTCCAAACGCCGGGAAGAAAGCATCTCCTTCCACTACTGCGTGTACACGTGTCAGTACAATTTTATGAGCAAAGGGCAAACTTTCGGCATATACTTTACCGCCCCCCACTACATATACTTCCTTAGCATCCGTAGCAGCGGCTTTTTCCAATGCCTGCTTCAGATTACCGGCCGTTTCGATTGGGCCTTTTGGCTGGAGCGCAGCGGGGTGACGGGTGATCACAATATTGTACCGACCATTGAGCGGTTTGTTCTCCAGTGACTCAAATGTTTTCCTGCCCATGATCACCGGCATGCCCCAGGTGGTATTCTTAAAAAACCGGGTGTCGTTGGGCAGGTTCCAAACCAACTGGTTTTCCTTTCCAATGACATTGTTTTCAGAAGCAGCGGCCACCAGTGTAATCTGCATATATGTTTAGATAAAGGTGAATAGCCTCACACCGCTACCGGCGCCTTGATGGCCGGATGACTCTGGTAATTTTCGAGTGTGAAATCGTTGAATGTAAAACCAAAGATATCTTTTACTGCAGGATTTAATTTCATCTGCGGCAGCGGATATGGCTTCCGGCTCAGCTGCAGCTGTACCTGTTCAAGGTGGTTGCTATAAATGTGCACATCACCAAAACTGTGAATGAATTCGCCCGGTTCGAGATCGCATACCTGCGCCAGCATGAGTGTAAACAATGCATAAGACGCAATATTGAAAGGAACACCCAGGAATACATCGGCACTGCGCTGGTACAACTGGCAGGAAAGCCTTGGCTTACCACCTTCGCGCGGGCTGGCAACATAAAACTGGAACAGTGTATGACAGGGCATCAGGGCCATCTTTGGCAGATCGGCAACATTCCAGGCGCTGATGATCAGCCGACGGCTATCAGGATTTGTTTTAATCTGCCGGACAAGGTCTGTTACCTGGTCATAGGTTTTACCATCTGCCCCTTCCCAGCTTCTCCATTGTTTACCGTACACAGGGCCCAGCTCACCGTTTGCATCAGCCCACTCATTCCAAATACTCACGCCGTTTTCTTTGAGGTAGGCGATATTGGTCTGTCCTTTCAGAAACCAGAGTAATTCGTGGATGATACTTTTCAGGTGGAGTTTCTTGGTAGTCACCAGCGGGAAGCCTTGCTGCAAATCGAACCGCATCTGGTAACCAAAACAACTGATGGTTCCGGTGCCGGTGCGATCGGTCTTGGTGGTGCCGGTGTCGAGGATATGTTGCAATAAATCCTGGTACTGTCGCATGCCGCAAGATACCATTGAAAAACCAATCATGAGGGGCTTGTGTGTAACCTGTGAATTGGCCCGACTGTTTCGGTTTTTCCCCAGCAAAACCGTTCAACCGGCAGCTATTTATTCCCGGCACCGGTTTTGATTAGAATCTATTAAATACCTGCTTAACAAAGGGTATATCCATCTTATTTCAAACTAAGTTTATGAAAAAGTCACTATTATTTCTCTCGATGCTGGTAGCGGCCAGCACAGCCTTTTCGCAGCATTTTGAACTCGGCGCCAAAGCAGGCGTAAACGTTAGCAACTTTACCGGCGCCAGCAATGCTGCCGATCTCAAAGCCAATAGCTATGTGGGATTTCATGCAGGCGGATTTGTGAGCTTATTCGCCGGAAAGCATTTCGCCATCCAGCCCGAAGTATTACTTTCTACCCAGGGAGCGAAGGTGGAAGACGCAGGCACAAAAAGAGACTATAAGCTTACTTACATCAACATCCCTGTGATGTTGAAAATTCGTGCGACGGGAGGTTTCTATGTTGAAGCCGGCCCCCAAATCGGATTTAAAGTGAATGAAAAAATAGACGGTACCAGCGAAGATTTTGCAAAGAGTACGGACTTATCCATCGCGGGTGGCCTCGGTTATCATAGCCCTATAGGATTGGGTGTGGGTGTACGGTATACCGCCGGCCTCTCCAAATTAGGTGACTTCAATTTCCAGAATCCGCAGACACCCGACTGGAAAAATGGTGTACTGCAGTTCAGTTTGTTCTATACGCTGTTTAACCAGAGGCATTAGGCGTTAGCGTTTGGGTTTTAGCGATTAGCCATTGGCAAATGGATCTTCATATAATGCGGCTTCAGGCTCCAGGCTTGAGGCCGCAATTTTTTTATATTGTTGCGAATGAACCGAACAATGAGTGGTGACAATTGACTACAGACTAACGACTGCAGACTGTGGACTATCGACTGCCGACTGTGGACTACGGACTGCCGACTGTGGACTATCGACTGCCGACTTTGGACTATGGACTATGGACTATCGACTATCGACTAACCACGCTCCCGTCGAGCCAGCTCTTTTTTTATGAGCGCTAATTCGCGTCCGGTCTGCCCGCTTACCGAACTATTTTCTTCAGCGCGCCGCATCAGGTAGGGTACCACATCTTTGATAGGACCAAAAGGCAGGTATTTACTCACTTTGCAACCCGCAGCGGCAAGATTAAAAGTGATATTATCGCTCATACCGTAGAGTTGGCTGAAATGCACATGGTCGTGATCCGGCGCCAGGTTGTGCTGCTGCAGTAAACGGGTTGTATACAAATTGCTGTTCTCATTGTGAGAGGCCACTATCACCGCAATTTTATCGATGTGTTCAATGCAGTATTCAACGGCTGCATCATAATCGGCATCGGTGGCTTCTTTATTGGGCTGTATCGGTGATGGGTAACCGCGTTCTGCTGCACGCTTCCGTTCTTTTTCCATGTAAGCTCCCCGCACCAGTTTTGCGCCAAGGATAAAATTCTTTTCCACGGCGGCTTCATAAGAATCTTTGAGGAACTGCAGCCGGTCGTGGCGATAGAGCTGGATGGTATTGTATACCACGGGGCGTTCCGTATTGTATTGCACCATCATCAGGATCGTAAGCACGTCCACCGGATCCTGTATCCAGGTTTCTTCAGCATCGATGAGCACACCTACTTTCTTTTCGGCGGCTTCATGGCAGATCCTGCGCATGCGGTCGTGCACGCGCTGCCACTCCTTTTCTTCTTCGTCGGTGAGTGTTTCCAGGGCTTTCACGTAACGTTTCATGAGGCTGCCGGCGTTCTCTTCCACGCTCTTGTCGAGCTTTTCCAACAACCCGGCCCGTGCAATGCCTGTCACCTTTATGCTCATGAAAGGGATATTGGGCTGCGTTGCGGCGTAGTCGATCACGCGGATGAATTCATCACAGGCATGGTCCAATCCTTCTTCTCCGTAATCACCACCCTCTACACCGTAGTCAAGAATTACTTCCACCCCGTATTCACCCAGGCGCCTGGCCACTTTTTGCGTTTCTTCCAACGATTCTCCCCCCACAAACTGACGGAAGATGGTATCGCGGATAAGACCTTTAATGGGGAAACCATTCTTAATAAGCCAGGGCGTAGCGCGGGTGCCAAGGGTAACGAGCCAGGGATAACCCATACTGGAAAAAAGAAAGCGCGCTTTCTTCAATTCAGCATCGTTTTTATAAGCAAAGGCTTTTTCTGTGTTGTCGAAAGAAATGACGGGTATTGATTGCATACTAAGGGCGACAGTTAGACTGCAAAAATAGTCATTGGCGGTCAACCCGTAACTGATAACGGTTAGCTGCTACCATTAAATTACCTGGTGATTAAAAGGCTGGAGCACCATTTCACTCA
Organism: Bacteroidota bacterium; assembly: GCA_028876035.1. Classification (GTDB taxonomy): domain Bacteria; phylum Bacteroidota; class Bacteroidia; order Chitinophagales; family Chitinophagaceae; genus JACMLD01. Next base: position 4,100 of record JAGWTK010000114.1, on the reverse strand, counting down.
CCACCCCGCTGGCCGGTTGCTGGCACAGGAACCAAATGGCTTTGGCAGCTTCTTCTGCCCGGATCATTTTTTCGCGCTGTACCCGCAGCTCAATGCTGTCCCAGAACGCAGAATCCACACCACCTAAAAAAAGGTTGGTGATGCGGATATCCGTCCGCATTAGTTCTTCCCGGATACTCTGCATCATCCCGGTTAGCCCATATTTTGCGGCCGTGTAGGCTGCAGCGCCGGCCATGGGCGCTTTTCCCAATACACCGGGGATATTAATGATCAATCCACGCTTCGCTTCTTTCATAGCCGGCAAAAACGATTTTATCAGCAGGAAGGGAGCCAGTAAGTTGGCCTGGAAGGTTTTTACAAAATCATCTTCTGTTAGTTGTTCTACGGGTTTTATGATACCAATACCAGCCGCATTGATAAGTATATCGATACTTTCATGAACACTAAAAAAGCGTTCACGCAGTAATGCGATATCCGCCGAACGGGTCAGGTCTGTCGCTACCACCGCACCAGCATCCAATCCAAGCTGTTGGGCCAGCAGGTCGAGTTTCGAGCGGTTTCTACCAGTTACCAGTAAACGCGCACCGCTACCGGCGAGCAATTTGGCAGCAGCCGCACCAATACCACCGGTTGCACCAGCGAGCAGAATATTTTTTCCTTTGAGTGTTTCCATGAAAGCGTTTACAACAAAAGGGGTGTGGACTTGTTGAATGGTTTCTTTCATTTTTCAGCCAGCGTGATTATTGTAGAATCAGGCGGTTTGATTTTCCACGAAACGATTAACAAAATGAAAGTCCCGGGACAAGTATTATCCGCTGCAGAGATGGACAGGCTCATTGAAATGGCCTGGGAAGATCGCACACCCTTTGAGGCGATAGAAACACAATATGGGTTGAACGAGCCCGGCGTCATTGCCTTGATGCGTGCGGAGCTCAGTGCAGGTGGATTCAGGCGATGGCGAAAAAGAATGGCCGGCAAGAAAACAAAACACCGGCAACTAAGAAATAAATCAGTTATACGCTTTGCCTGCTCCCGGCAACGTACCATCAGCATGAATAAAATCAGTAAACGATGAAGGTGCAGGAAGATTTTCCTTTACACTATACTGATATGCTGGAAAAGCTATCGATGATAAACCCGGTTGCCTATGCAAAAACACGGAATTTCATTGATGGCGCCGTCACCGGCTTATCGCCCTATCTTTCCCGCGGCGTTATCAGCTGCCGCCAGGTAATGGAATATATTTTTTCCAAAGGCTACACGGGCCAGCAGGCAGAAAAACTTGTCCAGGAACTGGCCTGGCGTGAATACTGGCAACGTTGCTGGTGGAACCTCGGTGACCGCATCAGTGAAGACATCAAACGGGCGCAGGAACCAGTGCTGCACCGCGCAATGGTAAAAGGAATCGCAAACGCTTCGACCGGAATTGACGCCATCGACAAATGCATCGGTCAGTTGTACAGAACAGGCTATATGCACAACCATGCAAGGATGTATGTTGCATCACTCGCGTGTAATGTGGCGAGGGCACATTGGCGAACGCCTGCCCGCTGGATGTACTATCATTTACTCGACGGTGATCCTGCGAGCAATTTCCTGAGCTGGCAATGGGTGGCAGGCAGTTTCTCTTCGAAAAAATATTTTGCCAACCAGGAGAACATCAACAAGTATCTCTACAGCATGCAGCGAAACAGCTATCTCGATTGCAGCTATGACCAACTAAATGATTTGCCTGTTCCCGGTTCGCTACAAGAATCGATACCCTTCACACCACGATCGGTCTTACCAGCAACCCCTGCCAATTTTTCCCTGGACCCTTCGCTGCCACTCCTCCTCTATCATTCTTTCCAGCTCGATCCACGCTGGCGTAAAGATCAACCTGCAAACCGGGTGTTGATACTGGAACCATCTCATTTTGAAAAATACCCGGTCAGTGAGAAAGTGGTGCAGTTCATCGTCGGCTTAGCCAACACAAATATTCCCGGCATACAGATTTTCACCGGAGAAGTGCATCAAATACCCGGATTGAAAATGGTACCGGGCATTTATAGTGTCGAACATCCAAGCTCAACGCACTACCCCGGCATCCGGGATCCGTATCCCTGGATGTTCCCCAATATCGATGGCTACTTCTCCTCTTTCTCAGCATTTTGGAAAAAGGCAGAACTGACGATAAGTAAAAAGGTAAAATGAAAAAACAATTGGAAAGCTCCAGGTCCTGGCCAAGAGGGTAAGATTTCTAACGATGCATAGGGACGCAGGAATGACTTCGCGGTTAAAAGTTGCGACTAAAGACTAGGAACCGTCGACTCACAGCTAAAGCAGCCAGCACCCATACAGCAACTCCGGATAAAGCACCAGGAACAATGAACCTTGAACCAAGAACATTCCCCGGCGAAGTATGGCCCATCAACGCCAGACTATCAACCAAGGACGAAAGACTAGCGACTAGGGACTAAGGACTACCGACTAAAGACTAATAACCATCGACTCTCGCCTAAAGCAGCCCGCGCCAATACAGCTACTCCGACTAAAACACCAGGAACAATGAACCTTGAACCTGGAACATTCTCCAACGGAGTATGGCCCATCAACGCCAGACTATCAATCAAGGACGAAAGACTAGCGACTAAGTACTAAGTCCTGACGACTAAAGACTATTAACCGTCGACCCACAGCTAAAGCAGCCAGCACCCATACAGCAACTCCGACTAAAGCACCAGGAACAATGAACCTTGAACCAAGAACATTCCCCAACGGAGTATGGCCCATCAACGCCAGACTATCAACCAAGGACGAAAGACTACTGACTAGGGACTAAGGACTACCGACTAAGGACTAAAAACGTATCTTCCGGTTTTACCACGCACATGAAAATAACCCATACTGAAATTTACAAATTCAGCATCCCGATGCATCCGTTCACGATTGCAACGGGAACGATGTCGACCGCGCAAAACATTTTTATCCGCCTGCATACCGACAGCGGCTTGACCGGTGTAGGGGAATGTTCGGCTTTCCCGATGATTGTGGGCGAAACGCAGGCCACTTGTTACGAGATGGCAAAAGATTTTGCTGCTATCTGGAAAGGAAAAGATCCGCTGGACATTGATGCGCGGATGGACGAACTCCATGTAGCCACTTCTTTCAACAGTACCGCGAAAAGCGCTTTTGATATCGCAGTCTATGATCTGGCGGCGAAGCATGCGGGTCTTCCCCTTTATAGATTTTTGGGTGGCACTGCACTGAAACCACTCGAAACAGATATTACGGTGGGTATCGGTACACCCGAACAAATGGCCAAGCAGGCCGCCGACTTTGTACAACAGGGTTTTCGCATCATCAAAGTAAAACTTGGGAAGGATGCAGCCACTGATATCGAACGCATACGACAAATCCGCTCCGCCACCGGCAACTGCACGATCCTGCGCATTGACGCCAACCAGGGCTGGGATTACGATACAGCAGTACAGGCATTGAAGGGACTCGCGCAATTTGATATCGCATTCTGTGAACAGCCCATGCGATACTGGAATGATCATCTCCTGCCAACCCTTCGAAAATGGTCTCCCATTAGGATCATGGCAGATGAAAGCGTTTTCGACCACCACGATGCAGAACGGTTGATTACTGCCGATGCCTGCGACTCAGTTAATATCAAATTCTCAAAAAGCAGCGGTATCCGTGAAGCCATTCGCATCAATGCAGTTTGTGAAGCGCACCAAATACCCTGTATGATGGGAGGCATGCTGGAAAGCCGTGTGGCGCTTTCTGCCTTTGCGCATTTTGCCACGGCCTTTGATAATGTTCAGTTTTACGATATGGATACCTGCATGCTGGGGCATAAGGTTGATCCGGTTATTGGTGGTGTACGTTACAATGGCTATTGGGTGGAATTGCCCGATAGCAATGGTATTGGGGCAGATGCAGACCCTGGCTTTTTATCCGGCCTGGAACAGGTAGTGGTTTGATTCCGGGTTATCGTTCAATGCAAACCTTCACTGCCTATCTTTGCCGAAATCATTTCCTGTATGCATGTTAAGTCGCCGAAAGATTCAATGGTCATCATGACAGAGCTGGTATTGCCCAATGACACCAAT
>JAGWTK010000670.1 GCA_028876035.1 Bacteroidota bacterium | reverse complement strand
AGGGTATTGAACCTTGGTTTCAGCTTAACTTTTTAAAATTATCTACGATGAGAAAAATAAAATATTCCATTGCGTTCGCAGCCATTCTTACGCTCGCAGTTTTTGCGTGTAAGAAAGCGTTCCTGGATACGAAGCCTTTGTCTTCGATTTCGGCCAACGCCACCTGGGCAGACGGACCTTTGTCGGAAGCCTTCATTTTTGGCGTTTACTCCTACCTGGGGTATGGCGGCTTTGAAGAGCAGGCACTGGCTGCCTATACCGACGAAGCGATGTTTACACACGCAGGACGCAATATCAATACGTTTACTGAGGGCACTGAAACCCCGGGCAACCTTGCCTGGTTCAGCGACACCTACGAGTGGGGCCGGATGTACAAAGCCATCCGCGAAGCCAATATCGCTATTGCCAATCTGCCAAACGCAACGTTTGCAGACAAAACACTGCGCGATAAATTACTGGGCGAAGCTTACTTCCTCCGTGCCTACTATTACCAGCAACTGGTTCGCTTCTATGGCGGCGTACCGCTGATCGACAAGCCTTACGAGCTCAACCAGGATTATTCCGTAGCCCGGAATACATACGAAGAGTGCGTAAACTTTATGGTGTCTGACCTGAATAAAGCAGCCACATTGCTCGACGGAAAATCAACACAGCCTGGACGGACCAACAAGCTGGCGGCCCTGGCGCTGAAGTCAAGGATACTGTTGTATGCAGCCAGCGACCTGCATGATGCAGCCACTGCTAAAGCAAATTCAGCAACCCTTTCTTCTTACTCCAATATTGCCCTGATTGCGTATACAGCAGGTGACAGAACAGCCCGTTGGACAGCAGCCCGGGATGCCGCAAAAGCGGTATTGGATGCAACCAGCGGTTACAAACTCGGCCTGAGTGCGCCCGTATCTGCAGCAGACGGAAAAGCCAACTATATGTCGATAGCGCTGGGCGGCGGAAGTGCCATTGGCGACAAATCGGCATCCGTTGAACTCTTGTTCCATCGCTCCTTGTCGGCGCTCTATACACCGGAAGACAACTGGCCACTCGGCGGTACACACTACGGTATCAACAATGGTCCGAATGGTTACCACGACTGGGCAGGTAACACGCCCATACAGTTGCTGGTAGACGATTATGAAATGATGGACGGCACAAAGTTCGACTGGAACAATCCGGCTGAAAAAGCAGATCCCTATACCAACCGCGATCCCCGTTTTTATGCCACTATCCTGTACGACGGTGCTGATTGGAAACCGCGTCCTTCTGACGTTGCCGGTAAAGATCCTGTTAACCAGATCCAAACCGGTTACTACGACGATGGCGCTGGCGGAACCATCAATGGTATCGATACGCGCGAGTCCCCGGTTGAAAACTGGAACGGCAGCCGTACACACTACTACACCCGGAAATTCATCGATCCCAACCCGGCACTAGCCGATAACCAGTCGAATGCGCAAGTAATTCCCTGGCCGTTTATCCGCTATACAGAAGTTGCGCTCAATTATGTAGAGGCTTCACTGGCATTGGGAAATGAAACCGAAGCAAAAACATGGTTGAACCGCATTCGTTTCCGCGCTGGTATGCCGGCCGTAACAGATGCAGGTGCTGCGCTGGTAGCCCGTTACCGCAATGAACGCCGCATTGAGCTGGCTTACGAAGAACACCGCTACCATGATGCGCGCCGCTGGATGATTGCTCCTTCAACTGTGGGCAGAGGCATCAAGGCCATCAAGGTTACTGCAACACTGAAGCCCGGCAAAACCGCGCTGGTGCCCTATCGTTTCGATAAAACAGTGTATAACTATACCTATACGGTGGTAGACAATACCGAGAACGAAACAAGGGTATGGAAAGACAAAATGTATTTCCGGCCTATTTCGCGCGATGAAGTAAACAGGAATACCAAACTGGTACAGAATCCCGGATACTAATACGTCGCCAACATCT
>JAGWTK010000669.1 GCA_028876035.1 Bacteroidota bacterium | reverse complement strand
ATAGCCTGCCCGACTGGTGAAATCGATTTTGTCGTCGTTCTTTCTCACGCCCAATGAAGTTGTATTTACCAGTGCATAGGCAAGGTCGAGGTTATTGTACCAGCTCCACTTGCCATCGATCTTATTGGCAAACAAATTCAGGAAGGCTGCGGTAGAAAACGAGAATTTTTCTGCGCCTGCGGCCCAGTTTCGGCTACCGCCCTGGGCGAGGTTGAGTGAAAACAGTCCGCCTTTTTTCCATCCGGATCTATGGGCAGTGTCTTTCGGGATTTCTTTTTGCGCAGTGGCCTGGATATCTTTTATGGCAGGATCCTGCGCATAGGCAAGACCGGTAGAAAGCAGGAACAGGATCAGCAGCGCGTTTCTCATACAATAAAGTTTTGGCGGAAGGCATTGATTCCGGATAAAATTACTGCATTTCACTAATCCGGTGCAGGCACAAAAAAATCCCTCCCCATTCCGGGAGGGACACTGTTCTGAGACGACTTCAGTTTAGAATTTTTTCAGGTAACCTATGCCAATATATTCACGGAACTGGGTGCGGGCCCCGTTTTTATTCGGTCCGAACAGCCTTGCGTCATCGTCGTAGATCAAATCAAGGCCGAGGTTAAATGAGAGGCCTTTAAAAATATTTGCGCTCAGCAGGTTGGTCATGAATACGTCGACATTTTCCGGGTTGTGTTTATAGTTTGAAAACAAATCCAGCTTGCCTTTATAAGTGACATTCTTTACGATGTCCTGCATATAATTAGCGCTCAGGTAGGCACCAATTTCGTTGTTCACGGTTTTGCCGACCGGTACACCAAATACACCACCTTTTGATGTGGGGAAAGATGAGTTAAGGCCAGTAGCGCTTACGATTACCCAGCGGCTGGAGATGGGCGAAAGGAACAGGGAAAAGTTCTTATTGGGTTTGTAGTCGAAACCAAGAGAGAACAACACATAGCCCGGTGCCATGAACTGGGAAATCTTTACAGCAGAATCAGGCTTTGGGTAGAGGTAGCCGGGCGCGAACTGTGTGCGTGCGTTGAAGAGGGCACTGGCGTACCACTTGCTGGTTTCGGTTAGTTTGTAGCCATATTTAGAGGTAAGCTCGATGCGGTCGTCGCTTTTTCGGCTACCCAGCGACGTTGTTTTTACAAATCCAAGGGCCAGGTCGAGGCTATTGTCCCAGGCGGTACGTCCCTTTGCATAGAATGCATATACGTTCAGAAAGCCATTGATGTTGAGTGAAAGATCGTCACCTCCTGCTGCCCAGTTCGATAAGGAAGTTTGTCCGAAGTTCAGATTGAACAGTCCGCCTTTTTTCCAGGTCCTGGGAATCGTATCGTTGGGGTCTTTCGCGATCGTTTTGGAACTGGCATTTTTCAGGTCCTGAACGGTCGGGTCCTGTGCATACATCGTTGTGGCAGCGAAACAAACGGCTGCCAGTAAGAAACTCCGTTTCATCGAATTGGTATTTAGATTTAAAAATTATTGGCCAGACGAATAACAGGTCGCCAATGGTTGCACCGGTATACCTGCTATTTCCTCGTAATGCGTAAAATAAAACTGCTCCTGCAGCATGTACAATTACGGTACAGGAAGGCAGGAGCAGTCGGGTTGCAAATATCGCTTATTTCTTCAAAGCATCGCGGATTTCGCGCAGCAATACGATGTCTTCGGGTGTTGGTGCAGGTGGAGCAGGAGCTTCTTCTTTCTTTTTCATTGCGGCATTCATGGCTTTCACAACAATAAACAGGACAAACGCAATTACCAGGAATTTAATGATCGCCGCCAGGAATTTTCCATATTTCACTGCGCCCCAGGTAAGTTTGTCCAGGTCATCGGCATGGGCAGCTTTCAAAGCAGGTGCCAGCAGCAATGGCGTAATTACGTCATCAACAAAAGAGGAAACAATGGCACCGAATGCGCCACCAATGATCACGGCAACTGCCAGATCA
>JAGWTK010000113.1 GCA_028876035.1 Bacteroidota bacterium | reverse complement strand
CTTACCCGGACTTCGCACCGTCAGTGTAGCATTTTTTCAGATGACTGTTGTTCTTTGTTTCGGCTGTACGGGTCGTTTTGGTTCTTTGGGTTCTCTTGGCTCTCTTCTTTCACGTTTTTCGGCCTTTTCCGGTTTTTCGTCATTGGGATCGAAAGGCGTATTGTGGCCAATGGTTACATCCCCGAAATTTGATTTTACTTTAATCGGAATGGACGCATTGCCGGACTTACCATAGTACTGGTGGTCAAATTTCATATCGCCGCGTTCGTCCTCCTCTTTGATCGAAAGCTCCGTTTTGTTCCTGAGCTCTGAAAAATTCGTGTACACATCGAAGTTAGCTGCAATATCCTTGCTTACATCAATAATCAGGTCAGTGAACTCGCTTTTTACCGACAGGTCTTTCAGGCTATTGTCAACGGCGTATTTAACACCACTGTAGCTTTGAGATGCTTTAATTGCACCGTTAAGTTTTTTGATCAGTGCCTGGGAGAATTTAATGGTTACCTCGCCGTTGTTCACTGCGTCGACAGTAGCAGTTCCATATTCTACATCCAGTTTCTTGAGGTTGCTGATATTTCCTGCTGTTAACTCACCAAATTTGCTGCTGATGGTAACAGGACCGCTGTAATCGGGAACGATTGTTTTTCCAAAAGCGTTTTTCAGGTCAAGGGGGTTGCCTGCCGGCAGCTGTACTTCGTAGTTGATCTCCATACTGCTGGAGTTTTTGCCTTTTCGTTCATTGCTCCAGTTGTCATTGGTCATTTTGGTTTTAAAATAAACACCGTCAGCGTTTTTGCCATCTTCGATGCTTATCCTGTTCAGGAGAGCCTGGGCTGATTCTTCCGTGCCGGCAATACAGGTAATAACCACATCTACTTTTACTTCGTTTTTTGACCAGGTACTAAGCTTCACTTCGCCAAACTGGTTGTTAATGCTCACCTTTTCGTTCCCATCGAGGGTATACGATTTGGAATAGCTTTTCTTTTTTTCCACTTCAGGGTCGCTGGCAAAGCTGTTTTCTGCAGTAATGGTCAGTAAAGCTGCTGCCAGCAGAAAATTATATACTTTGATATGCTTTTTCATATGCCTGTTTTTTTGCTTGTTTGATTTTTCTGATAATATTCAATTGCTGTGTCAGCAGGGATTCCTGGTACTGCAGGTTCTGGATCATGGCTTCCAGGATCTGCTCACGATTAGGGTTTACCGGGAGTTGCTGTTTTAGTATATGATAAGTGCTGTCAAGCTTTTTGAAATCGCCGGCGAATTGCTTGTACAGCAGCGGTTCTTCTGTTTTTACTTTTTCCAGCTCGCGCTGTTTATTGGCCACCTCATCTGTGTAGCGCGCCAGTACTCCCTTCATACCGTCTTCAGCACCTTCCTGTTCCGGGGTCATCTCTTTTTCTTTACCGGCTATTTGCCCGCTGCCGGATGAAGGGCCCGGCGAATTCTCCGGCATTGTGCCCGGCTGCGTGTTATTGGTGGCAGGTTGTTCCGGCTCATTTTTTGGAACCGTACGCTCCACATTTTTCGCGAGTTCCGGACTTACTATTTCCTGTTTTGGACGCATCAAATACCAGGCGCTGGTACCCGCCGCAATGATAATGATCGCGGCCACTGCCCGGCGGATAAAACGCATACTAATCAGGATGCCTTCCTGCTGTTTGGGTTTTGCCAGTTCACGGCTGATATTATTCCAAACCACCGGACCCGGCTCAACGGCATCCATTTCTTCGCGGTGCTGTTGTACAAATTTTTCTAAACCCTGGCTCATGACAAACCTCCTTCTTTTAAAATCTGCATTAATTTTTGTTTGGCGCGGTGGTATTGGGTCCGCACCGTATTGTGCGATATGCCCAGCATCTTCCCGATTTCCTCCTGCGGAATTTCTTCCAGCAGGTAAAGGCTCACAACAGCACGGTAACCATCGGGCAGGCGTTGTATGGCGTTTCTCACCTCATCTACCTTGTATTGAAAAGCCGTTTCATCAACTGCCTCGTATTCGCTTAAATCAGTCATCGTCGCACTATCTATATCTACCATTTTCAACTTCTTCTTCCGCAGCAGGCTGATCGACTTATTGATCACTATCCTTTTCAGCCAGGCCCCGAACGTGCTGTTGTACCGGAAATCGTCCAGGTGTTTAAAGGCATCAATAAAGGATTCCTGCAGCACATCTTCCGCATCGCCCACGCTGTTCACGATCCGCAGGCTGGTATTAAACATCGCCTTTGCATACTTATTATAGAGTTCACTGTATGCCAGCGAGTCGCCCCGTTTACAGCGTTCCACCAGTTCGTCCCTGCCTATCGCGATGGCTGTTTCCAATGTTGGTTGTTTGCGTTGTTTGGTATAAGGTCGCAATAATACTCCGGATGTTGCATGGCCGGGCTTTTTTTTCGGCCAGCCCCCTTTCCTTAACTTGCACCCGGTGGAAGACCGCTTTTCCGCTAATAAACAGTGCCGTATGTCAAAAGACCTTTTTCAGAGCCCCGACTACTTCCTGCTGGATGAATTGCTATCCGATGAACAGAAACTGGTGCGCGACAGCGTTCGCAGTTATGTAAAAAAGGAGATATCGCCCATTATCGAAGACTATGCGCAGCGCGCCGAATTCCCGCAGCAGATCGTGCCACAACTCGGCGAACTGGGCTGTTTCGGTCCAACTGTGCCGGTGGAATACGGTGGGGGCGGACTGGACTATATCAGTTACGGACTCATGATGCAGGAACTGGAACGGGGCGACAGCGGTGTGCGTTCCACTGCCTCGGTACAAGGCTCACTGGTGATGTTCCCGATTTATGCCTATGGCAGCGAAGCGCAGCGAAAAAAATACCTGCCCAAACTCGGCAGTGGCGAATGGCTGGGTTGTTTCGGGCTCACGGAACCGAACCACGGCAGCGACCCGGCCGGCATGCTCACCAATATAAAAGATGCGGGCGACCATGTGCTGCTCAATGGCGCCAAGATGTGGATCAGCAATGCGCCTTTTGCACAGGTAGCCGTTGTTTGGGCCAGGGATGAAGCAGGGGAGGTAAGAGGACTGATTGTGGAGAGAGGCATGGAAGGATTTTCGACCCCCACCACGCATGGAAAATGGAGCCTGCGTGCCAGTGCCACCGGGGAACTGGTTTTCGACAATGTAAAAGTGCCAAAGGAAAATATCTTACCCAATGTAAAAGGATTGAAAGGGCCGCTGAGCTGTTTAACCAAAGCGCGCTATGGCATTGCCTGGGGCACGGTAGGCGCTGCGATGGACTGCTACGATACTGCCTTGCGGTACGCGAAAGAACGTATTCAGTTTGGCAAACCAATTGCCGGTTTTCAATTACAGCAGAAGAAACTGGCCGAGATGATCACCGAAATTACCAAAGCACAATTGCTCAACTGGCGGATGGGCGTATTGATGAACGAAAACCGCGTTACACCGGCACAGGTGAGCATGGCAAAAAGGAACGGATGTGCACTCGCACAACAGGTAGCACGCGATGCACGGCAGGTATTGGGCGGCATGGGCATTACCGGCGAGTACAGCATCATGCGGCATATGATGAATATTGAAAGCGTCGTCACCTACGAAGGCACACACGACATTCATCTGCTGATAACGGGTATGGACATCACCGGCATCAACGCGTTCAAATAACTTGTCTTTGGCAGGAACTAATAACAATATGCGTATCTACCTCATCGGATTTATGGGTTCAGGAAAAACATTCTGGGGGCGTCAACTCTCAGAACACCTGAATATGCCCTGTTTCGATTTAGATGCAATAATCGAAGCCTCAGAAAGGAAATCGGTGCAGCAGATTTTTCATGAAGACGGGGAAGAATTTTTCCGGACACGTGAGCATGAAATCCTGCAGGCCCTCACAGAAGAGCACGAAGATGTGGTATTGTCGACCGGTGGTGGCACGCCTTGCTTTTTTAACAACATCGATTACATGAAGCAGAAGGGAAAAGTTGTTTGGCTCAATACCGGGGTAGATGCACTCGTGCAACGCCTGCTGAAACAAAAACACAGCCGTCCGCTCATCAAAAATATTCCGGATGCCGACCTGAAAGCATTCATCATAAAAAAGTTACAGGATCGCAAACTCTATTATGAGCAGGCCGATATTATCCTCGACGAAGAAACAATCACCATTGACTCGCTTCTAAAAATTCTCGCGCATGCATAGATGGTTCCTGGTTACCGCTGCATTGATTGCCGCTCTGTCGGTGGCCCTCGGTGCCTTTGGTGCACATAGTCTTAAGCAGGTACTGGCACCCGATGCGCTGGCTGTTTTTGAAACAGGTGTACGTTACCAGTTCTACCACGCGTTTGCCCTGCTCTTCGCCGGCATTTTGTACGAACGTTACCCGGGTGCATTGATGCAATGGGCAGGTAATTGTTTCCAGTTGGGCATCCTGTTGTTCAGTGGATCACTGTATGCGCTCACGGCGGTAAAGGCAACCGAAACGGTCGGACTTTCGAAAATCGGTATTATCACTCCTTTTGGCGGTTTGTTTTTTATCGCCGGGTGGATTTTGATGGTGATCGCGTTTGTCCGTCGCGGACCGGTTGATAGTCGTTAGTCGTTAGTCTATAGTCCTCAGTCCTTAGCCCTAAGTCCTTAGTCGGTAGTCAGGCAGTCATGGTCCGCTCTCCGTGGTGAATGTTCATGGTTTATGGTTTTTAGTTCATCGTTCGCTCAGCGCTACAAGCTGCTTTCTATTTAGTCATTCTTTAGCGCCTGCCGCTCACTTCTTATCGCTTACCCCTTACCGCTCACCCCTTGCAGAACGATATTTCTGCTCGAACAGACTTAAAACTTATTACTTACCACTTATTACTTCACAAAGGAACCACAAAGTTTGTGACAGTCCCGTTCTCATTCGCAATGGAGAATTGCCCGCCGATACTGTCCATCCGTTTTTTCATATTGTTCAAACCATTGCCAAACTCACGGAGCTTCTGAAGGTTAATGCCACAACCATTGTCGTGCAGTTGTATATGCAGCGTATTGTTATCGATGTTAACCCTTATCCATACATCGCCTGCTTTTGCATGTTTCACAATATTGTTCAGGGATTCTTTCACGCAGAGAAACACATTTCTTCTTTTTTCACCGCTCATTTCGGTAGGCGGTATGTATTCCGGCAGCTCAAAATGACAGTCGATTCCCGTGCTTTCAAAATATTCAAGGGCATAGGCGCGGGTGTATGCAATCATATTGTCCAGCCGGTCATTGCTGCTGCTCATTGTCCAGATAATCGTATTCAGTTTTGTGAGCAGCTCGTTGGCGTTGTTGGAAATCTTGTCAATTTCAGGAAGCGTACTATCGCGCATTTTGGTTTTTACGATCTCGCTCATGAGGCGGATGGCCGTTACGCCGGAACCCAGTTCATCGTGCATATCGGCAGAAATACGGTTGCGCTCTTCCTGCTTGGCCTCCACCACGGCCAGTTGTTTTTCAAATTCCTTCCTTTCATTTTCGAGTAAGAGACGTTCCCTTTCCCGTGTTCTTTCCACGATGTCATCGCGGTTCTTGAAGGCAAGTGCCGTGAGGAAAAGGATCAGTTCCAGCGTCATACCTAATTCGTAGTAGAACATGGAGTCGCGCCAGATAGAATAGATGGTCGATGAAAAAAAGCCGGGATTGCCAATCATCAGCACCGATGCAACGGAAAAGAGCAGCAACAGGAAATGCCCCACCACCAGGAAATTCAGCAGCCGGATGTTGAGTCGTACTGCATACACAATAAAAATGACCGTCGTCAACAGCCATGCGTACTTCGTGAGGCTTTCAACGGCTTCCTGCATTTTGAAATTATCGGCACCCAGGCTAAACCAGGTAAAAATCAGCATGCTCGAGAGCGTAAGCCATTGACCAACGATAAACAATTTGTGTAAAAAAGGGAATGTTTTTTTGGTATCGAGAAAACGGCGCAGGAAAATATAATAAAAGAAAACACCCAGACTCTGTATGATGAAATCAAGGTAGGTTTCAAAGAATACGTTGAATGGCGAAAAGGAACGGTTGAAATAAGATTTCAGGAAAAACAGCAGGCCGGTGAACAGGGCATAACATGCATAAATGAGAAATTCGTGGTTGCGGTTGAGCACAAATACCGCCATGGAATAGATGATCATCATCAGCAAAATGCCGGTGATGATAAACGCGAACATCGTGGAGTTGTTGAGTGGAAACTTCGCGCCCCGGGAAAAGGCGGGTACATAATAATCGCGGAGCAGCCGGAAGTCGACTGAATTGGCATTCGTATGTGCCAGCTCAAACTGGCCGTAGTAGGTGTTCGTATCGCCGGGATTTACCGTGATACGCCGGAGTCCGGCCGAATCTTCAACCGGGCCAATCGCTGCCGGGGCGGGGATCAACTGAAGGGTGGCCCGATCGCGTTTGTACAAACGAAAAAGCCGGGGGTAGTATCCAAGAAAAACGTAGGCGCGCACGGTTGAGTCGCCGGTATTGGTCACCCTGAAAGTGATCCACCAGGTGGCTGAGGTTTGCTCAATATTCGGCCGCCGCAAAAACCGCCAGGGGTGAACCGCAAATGGTTTCGTTTGAATATTGCCGGCATTTGCTTCGTGCAAACTGTCTTTGTATTCAAGAACCCGCGAATGGATGGTGTCGCTGAGGAGGATGCGCGATACGTCAATTACCGGTGTGCTATTTTGCGCAAACGAAACAGCCGCACACAACCATACACATGCAAACAGCAGGGCCCCTTTTTTGAATGGTAGATAGAGCAGCATTGAGTTGGTTATTTTGGAAGAGGCACGAACCGGACAGGGCAGAAAATTACAACTTTCTTTAGTAAACACACACAGGCGGGGAAGGAGTTCAAAGACCGATATGCTTATCTTTGCGACCATGGCAACCAAGGCGAAATCCGCGAAGGGAAAAGAGCGAGCTGCGGATAAATTAAAGACGGAAAAAGAAACTACGCTGCCCATCCGGGAGCTGGTGAAAGATGAACGCACCCACAAAATAACGGGTGCTGTGCTGATATTACTGGCATTTTTCCTTTTTGTCGCTTTTGCCTCCTACCTGTTTACCTGGAAAGAAGACATGGGTATTGTGTTCAACCATGGCCTCAGCCCGCTTTTTTCATCCGACAAAGCACATAACCTGCTCGGTAACCTCGGCGCCGTTACTGCGCATTTCTTTTTTTATTACGGGTTCGGACTTGCCTCGTTTTTACTGTGTACATTTTTCTTTGTATCGGGCGTAAACCTGCTCTTTGGTAAGAAGTTGTTCTCCGTTTGGAGGAATACAAAGTATGTGGTAGCCGGATTGGTATTCTTCAGCGTAGCCCTTGCATTTCTTTTCAACGGCAATGGATTCCCATGGGGTGGTGGTTTCGGTGAAAACATCAGCCATTTTCTTGTACAGGCCATCGGGAAGCTGGGTACAGCTGCGGTATTGCTCATCGCCGGCCTCGCCTTTTTTATCTGGCGTTTTAACCCCGTGTTCACGGTTCCCAAATTACCCGAACGTAAACTCGCTCCGGTGACCGCAGGCAATGATGAAGCAGGCGAAGAATCCGAAGAAGAGGGGGCCGCATTATTTGTTGAAACGCCGGCAGAGGAACGTCCCAATAAATGGAAGAAGGGCAGCAAAATGTCGCTTCCTTCAGACACAGAAGCGCCCCCCTTCGATTTTCAACTAACCGAAAAGGAAGAAGCGCCGGTGGCAACAGAAACGATTAGTTCCCCATTGGAGGTGACACCTTTTGAACCCGCGATCAAGCCAGGCCGGAAAGAACCGCGGAATACAACACCTGTTTCTTTCGAGATAAAAGAAATCGCTGAGCCGGCGGAACCAGTAACAGATACTGCCCTCGAAATAGAGAGCGATTTAAAAACAGCAGCGGAAACGGACTTGTACGAACCCATGCTCGATTTGCGCGATTACAAGATACCGTCGCTCGACCTGCTCGAGACACATGGCAGTGAAAAAATTATACAGGATCCCGGTGAACTGGAAACAAACAAAAACCAAATCATCAGCACACTAGCGAACTATGATATCGCGATCCAAAAAATATCGGCAACAGTAGGCCCTACGGTGACGTTGTATGAAATCGTACCCGCCGCAGGCGTTCGGATTTCACGCATCAAAAACCTGGAAGACGATATTGCATTGAGCCTGGCAGCCCTCGGTATCCGTATCATTGCACCCATTCCGGGTAAGGGTACCATCGGTATTGAAGTTCCCAATGTGAAAAAGACGGTGGTGAGTATGAAGACGCTTTTGTCTTCCGAGAAATTTCAGAACAATGCGTATAGCCTGCCCATCGCCATCGGCAAAAAGATCGACAACGAAAATTTTATCGTTGATCTTACCACCATGCCTCACCTGCTGATGGCGGGTGCCACCGGCCAGGGTAAATCCGTTGGATTGAATGCCATTCTTGTTTCCCTGCTGTACAAAAAGCATCCTTCCCACTTGAAGTTTGTGCTCATCGATCCGAAGAAAGTGGAGTTGAGCATCTACCGCACCATTGAAAAACATTTCCTGGCCAAATTGCCCGGGGAAGATGAGGCCATCATCACCGATACAAAAAAAGTGATTCATACCCTGAATGCACTATGTATTGAGATGGACAACCGCTACGATTTGCTGAAAGAAGCAGGGGCACGGAATATCAAGGAGTACAACGACAAATTTGTGCGTCGCCGGCTGAATCCCGAAAAAGGACACCAATACCTTCCCTTCATTGTGCTGGTGATCGATGAGTTTGCTGATTTGATCATGACGGCGGGCAAAGAAGTGGAGATGCCCATTGCCCGTCTTGCACAGCTTGCCAGGGCCATCGGAATTCATCTCATCATTGCTACCCAGCGGCCCTCGGTTAACATCATCACCGGAACCATAAAAGCGAACTTCCCGGCGCGGATAGCTTTTAAAGTGTCTTCTAAAATCGATTCCAGGACGATACTGGATACCGGCGGTGCAGAACAACTTATCGGGAAGGGCGATATGCTTATATCGTATAATGGTGAGCTCACGCGCTTGCAGTGCGCCTTTGTGGATACACCGGAAGTAGAGTCCATCACAGATTTTATCGGAAATCAGCGGGGCTACACCCAGGCCTTCATGTTACCCGAATACGTCGACGAAAAAGAAATGGAAGGAAAGGACTTTGACCTGGCCGACCGCGATTCTTTGTTCGATGATGCAGCCCGCCTGATTGTGCAAAGCCAGAGCGGATCAACGTCCCTGTTGCAAAGAAGAATGAAACTGGGGTACAACCGTGCAGGTCGCCTGATGGACCAACTCGAAGCGGCGGGCATTGTAGGGCCCAACCAGGGCAGCAAAGTGCGGGAAGTGCTCATAAAAACAGAAGCAGAACTCCAGCAGCAACTGGCCCAGTTGGGGTAAAAATTCCCGGCTTATCCCCTATTTTTTCCAACCTGCGATAAATTCCGGCTGGTTTTAATACCTTTCGCCGGTTCTATTACTGGCGTCTCGTTTGTACGTCATTGTCAGCCAGTTTGCCTTCATCCTGTTAAACTTTTGGCGCGTGTAAACCTATGGGGCAACCGGCCCGTCTTTACACCAGGTTAAGACATATCTTTGCGCCGCATTTTGAAAACAACAAATACATTACAATGAAAAGATTGCTGTTACCTTGTTTAATGCTGATTACCACTTCCGTTACCTGGTCACAGGGTAGCAATGATCCCGCTGCCAAAAAAATTCTGGATGGCGTTAGCGCTAAATTCAAAACATACAAAGCCGTACAGGCTTCCTTTACATTGAAAGTAGAAGACGGTAAAGGCAAGTTGCAGGGCAGCCAGAAAGGCACCGTTTTCATGAAAGGAAGCAAATACCGTATTACCCTGGCCGGGAAAGAGAACAAGGAGGTTTTTTCTGATGGAACCACTACCTGGACCTACGACAAAGCCAGCAATGAAGTAACCATTACCAAACCAGATCCCGGTACAAAAACCATCACGCCGCAGAGCCTGATGACCAATTTCTACGACAAAGATTTTTTATACAAAATGAATGGTGAAAAGAAA